>JAHFBB010000114.1 GCA_023250255.1 Chloroflexota bacterium
CCAGCAGCGATAGCGGTCAATACGTGCTGGTCGTCATCGGTCGCAGCTCGGGCAGCGACTACGCGCCTCTGCACGCATACCTCACCACCAAACTCGCCGAGCCCATCCCGACTCCCATCGCGACCCCGACCGCCTCGGCCGGTACCTGAGGCAGGCGCGCCTACAATCGGCGCGATGGTTCCCGCATCGGCTCTGCGCAACCTTCCGGCTGCCCCGGGGGTCTACCTGTTCCGTGCGCCTGGCGGGCGGGTCTTGTACGTCGGCAAGGCCGACTCGTTGCGCCAGCGGGTGCGCTCGTACTTCGCGCCGGCGGCCCGCCACGAGCCGCGCATCGTGCGGATGGTCGAGGAGGTGACCGATATCGAGGTCATCACAACCACGACCATCAGCGAGGCCTACCTCCTGGAATGCAACCTCATCAAGGAGCATCGGCCGCGGTTCAACATCCGGCTGCGGGACGACAAGTCCTACCCGTTCGTGAAGATCACCCTCGGCGAGGACTTCCCGAGGATCGTGCGAACGCGGCGACTGGTCCGCGACGGGAGTCGGTATTTCGGGCCGTATGCCTCCGCCTCATCGGTCGATGACAGCCTGCGGCTGCTCCGCAAGATCTTCCCGTTCCGGACCTGTGATCTCGACATTCCCGAGGGAAATCCCGTTCTCGAGCGACCGTGCCTGCTGTTTCATATCAAGCGCTGCCAGGGACCATGCATCGGTGCGGTCGGCACGGCCGAGTATCGCCAGACGATCGACGAGGTCGTGGACTTCCTCGAGGGCCGCCAGGAGGGGATCGCCGACGGACTGCGCCGGGAAATGTCGGCCCACGCAGACGCCATGGAATACGAAGCGGCTGCCGTGGCGCGAGACAAGCTGAAGGCCGTCGAACGAACGATCGAGGACCAGAAGGTGGCCGCCTTCAGTCGAGCGGAACACGACGTCATCGGTCTGGCGAGGGAGGGCAACGAGGCGGCCCTGCAGGTCCTGGTCATCCGCAACGGAAAAATGATCGGCCGCGAGCACTTCGTGGTCGAAGGCGCCAGCGATGTGACCGATAACGAGGTCCTGGCATCGTTTCTCCAGCAGTACTACAGCGCAACCGAACGGGTCCCACGGTCCGTGCTGGTGCCGTTGGCGCCCGCCGATACCGACGGCCTGCGCGGCTACCTGTCGGAGCGACGGGGAGGACCGGTGGAGGTGGCGGTTCCCCAGCGCGGCGAGAAGCGCGAACTGGTGGCCATGGCCGGCCAGAATGCGGCGCAGGCCCTCAGCCGCGATCGGGCGGAATGGTTGGCCGACCAGGCGAAGCGCGACGAGGCACTCGCCGGCCTGACGGCGGCGCTCGGCCTGGCCCGCCCGCCGCGGCGGATCGAGTGCTACGACATCAGCAACATCCAGGGCACCAGCGCGGTGGGCAGCATGGTCGTGTTCATCGACGGCGCTCCGGCACCGAAGGAATATCGACGCTTCCAGATCCGCGGCGAAGAGACGCCGGATGACTTCCGGATGATGGACGAGGTCCTGCGCCGCCGGCTGTCCCGCGCGGCGAAACTGCGGGCCGAGACCGGAGCCCTGAGCACCGCGGCGGTCGGGGCGGACGAAGACGTGGGCGGCTGGGCGCTGCCCGACCTCCTCATCGTGGACGGCGGCAAGGGCCAGCTGTCCACCGCCAGTGGGGTACTGACCGCCCTGGGCATGACCGACATTCCCGCTGCCGGCCTGGCCAAGCGGTTCGAGGAGGTGTACCTCCCGGGTCGCGGTACGCCGATCGTCCTGCCCCGGACGGCGCCTGCCCTCTACCTCCTCCAGCGAATCCGCGATGAGGCCCACCGCTTCGCCATTACCTATCATCGCAACGTCCGCGGCCGGCGCGCCCTGACCAGCGCGCTCGACCAGGTGGCAGGCATTGGTCCAACCCGCAAGCGCGCGTTGCTCAAGCGATTCGGCAGCGTGCGGGCCATCCGCGAGGCGCCCGTCGAGGACATCGAGACGGTCCCCGGAATCTCACCGGAGCTCGCGGCGCGGCTGAAGGGCGCCCTTCAGCGGGAAGGCATGCTCGCGTGAGGGGCGCCGTCCTTGCGGGAGTGGGGTCGGCGCCCCATAATCGCGCAGCCGCCCCCGGGCGGCCCGTTTGTGTCTGAGAGGATGTCTCCCCGAGCATGACCCGGCGACGCTTCGCCCCCTGGGCAATCCTGACCATCGCCATCCTGGCGCTGTACATCAACTTCCCGCGCCAGTTGACGGGGATCGACCTGCCCCTGCCCGATCGCGTGCGGACGGTCTTGGGCCTCGACCTGCAGGGTGGCATCCAGGTGACCCTCGAGGTCGTCTCCGACAACGGCGAGCCGGTCGCCCAAGAGCGCGTCGAGCTGGCGCGCAACATTATCGAGCAGCGCGTCGCCGGCATTGGGGTCACCGAGCCGACCGTGCGGACGGAGACCGGGGCCGGTGGCCAGCAGCGAATCGTGGTCGAAATCCCGGGCATCTCGGATGAGAGCCAGGTTCTCGACCTGGTCGGCTCCACCGGTCAGCTGCAATTCATCGATCCGAAAGGCATCAATCTGACGGCCGATCAGGACATCAGCGCCCTGATCGCCGACGGAACCGTCAGTGTCCTGTTTGATGGCGGTGAAATCGTCCCCGGCAGTGTCGCTCCGGACAGCAGCCAGAGCGGCCAGATCGGCGTCAGCTTCTCGTTGAAGGACAACGGCCAGCAGATCTGGTGCGACTTCACGACCACCCATGTCAATCAGCCGGGACCGATTGCCCTGGACGCCAAGGTGATCACCACGCCGAACATCCAGACGGCCATCTGCTCGGGACGGACGATCATCACCATCGGCAGCGGGACCTCGGCTGCGCTCGAGCAGGAGACCCTCTATAACCAGCTGCGGTTCGGCGCTTTGCCGGTTTCGCTGAAGCCGCAGGAGGTCACCGCCGTGGCGCCGACACTCGGCGCCGACTTCCTCGGCCAGGCCCTGTTGGCCGGCGCTCTGGGCCTCGGACTGGTCCTGTTCTTCATGCTCGCGTACTACCGCCTGCCGGGCGTGCTGGCGGCCACGGCGCTGGTCTTCTACGCGCTGGTGGTGTACGCGATCTTCCGGATCATTCCGGTCACCCTGACCCTGGCCGGTGTGGCGGCGTTCATCCTGAGCATCGGTATGGCGGTGGACGCCAACATCCTCATCTTCGAGCGGATGAAGGAAGAGATTCGCGCCGGCAAGTCCCTCGGGCCGGCCATCGAGGCCGGATTCAACCGGGCGTGGTCAAGCATTCTCGACTCGAACGTCTCGTCCCTGCTGGTTGCCGGCTGGCTGTTCTGGCAGGGGACCGCGGTCGTCCGCGGATTCGCACTCGTGCTGGCCATTGGTGTCCTGGTATCGATGTTCAGCGCGGTGACTGTGACCCGGACCCTGCTGCGGATGGTCGTCCACACTGACTGGGGTCGCCGAATGTCGCTCTATCACGTGGAGCGCTGACCGATGTACGACATCGTCGGCAAGCGCCGCTGGTACTTCCTGTTCTCGGCGCTGATCACCATTCCGGGACTGGTGTTCATTGCGCTCGGCGGCCTGAAGCCATCCATCGACTACACCGGTGGGACGATCTGGGTGGTCCAGTTCGCGGATAACCCGTCCGCGGAGGCTGTCCAGGCGGCCGTGGTCGAGCTTGGCCATCCGACCGGAGTTGTCCATCAACTCGACAGCGGCTACCTCGAGATTCGGCTTGAGCCAATCGAATTCGAAACGATCGGCGGCATTCCCACCCCCCAACCCACCGGCACCCCCACGGCTATCCCGTCACCCACCCCCACGGCCACCGCCGGCGCCTCGGCGCCAGCCTCCGGTACGCCGGACGGTAGTGTCTCGGCCACGCCTACTGCGACTGCGACTCCGACACCCACTCCAAGTCCCACGCCAACGCCATCCCCAACACCGAGTCCGACTCCCAGCCCAACCCCGACCCCCACCCCTGACGTGGGTGCTACCCCGCTGGCTGATCTGAAAATTGGCCTCGAGGATCAATTCGGGGACTCGGAGACGCTTGCCGCCCGAACGGTGGGTCCGATCATCGGTGTCGAACTGGTGCGGATCTCGATCATCCTCATTGCGGTGGGCGAACTGTTCATCCTCGCCTACCTGTGGGTCCGGTTCGGCTTCCGCTTCGGTACCGCGGCCATTGTGGCCCTCCTCCACGACGTGATCGTTGTCGTGGGCAGTTTCGCCATCCTCGGCTACTTCTTCGGCCTCGAGTTCGATGCGTTGTTCGTGACCGCCCTGCTCACGATCATCGGCTTCAGCGTCCACGACACCATCGTCGTGTTCGACCGGATCCGCGAGAACCGAATTCGCCATGCCGGCGAGTCGTTTGGCGCAATCGTCAACCATTCGATTCTGCAGACGCTCGCGCGTTCGATCAACACCTCCCTGACGGTGGTCGTAACCCTGAGCGCACTGCTGCTTCT
>JAHFBB010000115.1 GCA_023250255.1 Chloroflexota bacterium
TGATCGTCGACTCGGGGCGGGACCTCGGCCCGATCAGGCCTTGACGGCGGTCCGGCGGCAGCGCGTGCAGGCGCGCAGGGTGGTGGTCCGGCCGTCCTGGGTGACGGTCAGCGCCTGGAGGTTCGGAATCCAGCGCCGACCAGCTCGTTTTCGGTTCATTCCCACCGACTGGGGATTCCAGCCAGTGATCGGTCGCTTGCCGCAGACCTCGCAGGCACGGGCCATGATGCGCTCCATACACGGTTGAACCGGCCCGCCGGTCTGGGTGGCGGCGCCGGAACGCCCCGATCCTAGCACGCTACGATCGGCCCATGCAATTGGCCGGCGATCCGCCCGCCGACCTCGACCAGCCCATTTCGCAGAGCGTGAAGGGCCTTGGGCGCAGCCTGCCGACCCTCCGTCGGCTGGGCATCGACACCGCCCGCCAGGCCCTGCTGAACCTGCCGTTTCGCTACGACGATTTCAGCGAGATGCGATCGCTCGCCGAACTCGTGGATGGCGAGAAGCAATCCGCCCGCGTTCGTGTCAGCTCGATCCGCACTGAACCAGGATTTGGTCGCCGGCCGCAGCGAGTCATTGCCCAAATCGAAGACGCGAGCGGATCTGCCGAAGCGATCTGGTTCGGGCGGCAGTTCGTCGAGCGACGCATTGGTGCGGGCGATGAGATCGTGGTCTCCGGCAAGGTGAAGATCACCGGCTGGCGGGCGCAGTTCAGCGGGCCGGAATTTTCCCCGGCGGGACGCGACTCGCTCCATACCGCGCGGGTCGTGCCGGTCTACCGATTGACCGGTGGGGTGACCCAGCGGCGGGCTCGCGAGATCATGGCTCGCGTGCTGGCCGGCGCATTGCCCCTGGTGGTAGATCCACTCCGTCCCGGGGAACGAGCCGGGCTGCTGCCATTGGCCGATGCCCTGCAGATCGCCCACTTCCCAACCGAGCCCGCCGCCGTGGCCGATGCGCTCGACCGACTCGCGTTCGACGAACTCCTCGCCCTTCAGTTGTCGCTCGTTCGCTCACGGGTCGCGCGGGAGCAGTTCCGGGCGCCGGCCCTGGTGGTCGATGCCGATGTCGTGAGCGAGCTGGTGGGACGGCTGCCATTCCGCCTGACCGATGACCAGGCCCAGGCGATCAGCGAGGTTGTCGCCGACCTGTCCCAGCCGATGCCAATGCGTCGCCTCCTACAGGGTGACGTTGGCTCGGGAAAGACCGCCGTTGCGGCGGTCGCCCTGGCCGCCGCGGTGCGGGCCGGTTGGCAGGGGGCGTTCATGGCGCCCACCGATCTGCTCGCCCGCCAGCATTTCGCCAGCCTTGAGCCGTTGCTGCGCCAGATGGGGGTGGATGCTGCCCTCATCACTGCCTCCGTGCCGGCACGGGAACGTCGCGGTGTCGAAGCCGCCGCACGAGGTGGCGAATCAGCGGTTCTCATCGGCACCCACGCCCTGCTGAGTGAGTCGGTGGAGTTCGCGCGCCTCGGACTGGCGGTGATCGACGAGCAGCACCGCTTCGGCGTCGCCCAGCGGGCTGCCCTGCAGGCAAAGGGGCACGGGGGCGAGCCTCATCAATTGGCGTTGACCGCCACTCCCATTCCGCGAACCCTGGCGTTGGCGTTCTACTCGGACATGTCCATTTCCACCCTCCGCCAGTTACCGCCTGGCCGGCAGCCAACCCGGACCGAGATCCGCGATCGATCCGCGATGCCCAAGATCGAGTCGTTCCTGCGGTCCGAGGTAAATGCAGGCCGGCAAGTGTTCGTGGTGGTTCCGTTGATTGCCGAGAGCGCAAGCCTGGAAGCGGCATCAGCGGAGGCCGAAGTTGAGCGGCTGACAACCGCGCTACCGGGACTGCGCATCGGCCTGTTGCACGGGCAGATTGCACCCGACATCCGGGATCGCGCGATGGCCCGATTCGCTGCGCGCGAGCTGGACATCGTGGTGGCCACCACGGTGGTCGAGGTGGGAATCGATATTCCGAACGCCTCGGTCATGCTCATCGAGGATGCTGAGCGCTTCGGCCTCGCTCAACTGCACCAACTGCGTGGACGGGTGGGTCGCGGCGAACATCGGTCCTACTGCATTCTTCTGTCGGATGCTGGTGATCCATTGGCTCGCCGGCGGCTCGATACGATTGCCGAATCGAGCGACGGATTTGCGATAGCCGAGGCGGATCTGTCGATGCGGGGGGCGGGCAATCTGCTGGGCACGCGCCAGGCCGGCCTGCCGCCGCTGCGGGTGGCGTCGCTGTTTGAGCCGCGACACCTCGCATTGGCCGAGCGCGCGCGCGATCTCGCGACCGTCCTGGTCCGGGAAGATCCCACCCTGGCAGATCGCCCGGACCTTCGACGGGAACTCGACGCGCTGGCTGTCGCCGAGGAGCCGGGGAGCGGCCGATAGATGCGGGTGATTGCCGGCTCGCGTGGTGGGATGACGCTGGTCGCCCCGGCCGGGTCAGGCACCCGGCCGATTGGTGACCGGGTGAAGGAGTCGCTGTTTGCCATCCTCGGCGAAGCGGTCACGGATGCGGCGGTCCTGGACCTGTATGCCGGTAGCGGAGCGATCGGTATCGAGGCGCTCTCGCGCGGGGCGCGTTCGGTCATCTTCGTCGAGCGCTGGCAGCCAGCAATCTCGGCCATTCGGACGAACCTCGCCCGCACCGACCTCGGCGACCATGCCGAGGTCCGCGCGATGAGCGTGGAGGCGTTTCTGGCCACCCCCGCCGATGGACACCTTGACCTGATCTTCTGCGACCCGCCGTACGACGTGCGTGCTACGCTCCCGATCGTGAGCGCTGCGGTTGATCGGCTGGCTCCCGGCGGACTGTTCATCGGGAAGCACTTCTGGAAGCACGACCTGCCAGTGGTGCCTGGCGCATCGGTGGTTCGCAGCCGGCGCTTCGGCGAGACGGGACTGACGTTCATCGAGCGCGAGCGAGCGTGATGCGCACGGCGGTCTTTCCCGGCTCGTTCGACCCGATCACCTCGGCGCACCTGGACGTCGCCCGCCGGGCAGCGGACCTCTATGACCGGCTGGTCATCGGTGTGCTGTCGAACCCGCGCAAGGATCCACTGTTCAGTGCCGAGGAACGGGTCGACCTCATCCGTGCCTGCGTGTCCGATCTTGGGTCACGGGTCAGTGTGGAAGCGTTCGACGGGCTGACGGTCGAATTCGCTGCTGCCCATTCGGCCGCATGGATCATCCGAGGTCTGCGTGCGGTGAGTGACTTCGAGGCGGAGCTGCAGATGGCGCACACCAACCGCCGACTGGCCCCCGCCGTGGACACCGTATTTCTGATGAGCGCACTGGAACATGGCTATGTTTCATCGACGCTGGCTCGCGAGATCGCTCGATATGGCGGAGATGTCTCGCTGCTGGTTCCCGAGCCGGTAATCGGTCCCCTGAAGGAGCGTCTTCGGCCCGACCGACCGATGTAGAATCGGTCCATTCAATCCCCGGAGGACCTTCCCACGGATATCCTGTTCCTCGTCGAGCGCTTGGAATCCCTCGTGAGCGCCGGCAAGAAAGTTCCCCTGACCAACAATGTCGTGCTCGACCAGGCGGCCGTGCTCGAATTGATCGACCAGTTGAGGGTTTCCATGCCCGAAGAGGTGCGCCAGGCGCGTCGGATCATGGATGACGCCGGTCGGATTGGCGACCACGCTCGCGACGAAGCGGATGCCACCATCGCTCGTGCGCAGGAGCAGGCAGCCCAGATGCTCGAGGAGCGTGAACTCGTCCGGATGGCCCAGCAGCGAGCAGCCGAGATTCTCGAGACGGCGAACCGGGATGGCAGCGATGTCCGGCGCGGGGCCGACGATTATGCCGCCGGCGTCCTGGTCCGCCTCGAAGGAGAAATCAGCAAGGCCCTGACCAGCATCAAGCGGGGGATCGAGATGCTCGACGACCGGCGACCGAGCGACGCGGCGGCCATTTCGATCGAGTCGGTCAGCCAAGAGCATGAGGCCCGCGTTCCGAGTCTCGGGTGATTCAGTATCAGCTCGCTGGCCTCCTCGCCGCGCCAGTCGGAACCTCCCGGGAAATCACGTTCACCGTCGATCCGGCTGACGCCGCAGTTGCCGGAGTCTCCCTCGCCCATCCGCTGACCGGCGACCTGCGTCTGCAGCGAACGAATCGGGGCATCTGGATGGAGGGCCAGGCCGAGGCGGCGATCATTCGCTCGTGCGTCCGCTGCCTGGATACCTTCGACGACGCCATTCAACTGGACCTGGCGGAGGAGTTCCTGCCGAGCGTCGACCTCGGCAGCGGCGCAACCATCAGCCACGCAGAAACCGAAGACGAAGTCCGTCGGATCGATGCCCATCACGAGATCGACCTGTGGCCGGTCCTCCTCGAGGAGTTGACCCTGGCGGAACCGGCTCACCCGCTCTGCCGGGCAGAGTGTCGCGGCCTGTGCCCCATTTGTGGCCGCCATCGCGATCGGGACCCCTGCGATTGCCGCGAGAC
>JAHFBB010000116.1 GCA_023250255.1 Chloroflexota bacterium
CGTCCATTGTCTGGACGTCCATGGCAATGACCACTTCCCGTGCCCGCGCCGGCTCGTACCGCCGACTGACGGTGATCCCGCTGCGGGCGGTTGCGCGCCAGTGCACCCGGCGGAGCGGATCGCCGGGCTGGAAGGGGCGCACGCCGCTGAACAGGGCCGGATCGTGGGCCAGGCCGCTGGTTGCCCGTCGGTCACCAATGGGCGCCGACACTGGTTCGGTCGTACGCACGCCCAGGGTGCGTGGCGCAACCACCAGGGTGCCGGGCGCCTCGCGGGTCTCGCGGGCGACGACTCGTCCGAGGAGGTCGCGGACCGAGATTCGGACCGGGCCGAACGGGTACGCGCCGCGCCGCGAGGCATCGATGGTGAAGCGGCGGACGACCCGCTCGTACCACGACAGGGTCCATGCGTTGCGCAGCACCCGCCGGAACAGGGCCTCGTCGTCCAGGTCGAGCTCGGGTCGCTCGCGGATGGTGATGCCCTCGGCCACCAGGTCATCCGCGCTGACCCACGGCAGCGGCAGGGTCTGCTGGTTCCAGATGGCGATCTCCAGCGGGACGATATCGCCCACCACCGCGCGCTCGGAGCCAAGTCGTCGGCTATAGGTCAGTTTGCCGGCCGATCCGCGGCGCCAGATCCGGGTCAACGCCCCGAACCCAGCGGTCAGCGTTCCGACGATCAGCAGGCCCGGAATCCCGAGCAGCGCACCAATGGCCGCCTCGAACGCTCCGAGGGCGAGCCAGCCACTCACGCGGAGTCGGCGCCCCCGGATGGCATGGGCACCGGCACCGTGTCGAGCACCGATTCGATCACGGCGTGCCGGGTGGCGCCGCGTAGCTCGCGATCGAGGTCAAGCAGGATCCGATGTTCGAGAACCGCATGGGCCACGTCCTGGACATCGTCGGGCAGGACGAAATCACGTCCTTCGAGGAAGGCCCAGGCCTGGGACGCCCGGTACAGGGCCACACTGCTTCGCGGCGAGGCGCCCAGTCGCACGTCGGCGTGGTCTCGGGTTGCGCGCACCAGCCCGACCAGGTAGGTCTCCACGTCGTCGGACACCGCCACCGCGCGGGCCTGATCCTGGAGCTGACCGATGAGCTTCGCGCCGCCGATGGTCGGCACCGCGTCGAGCGGCTCGGGTCCGGCGGTGTACCGGCGGGCAATGGCCCGTTCATCGGTCTCGCCCGGATAGCCCATCGCAATCCGCACCAGGAATCGGTCCAGTTGAGCCTCCGGCAGGGAGAAGGTCCCCTCGAGTTCGATGGGGTTCTGGGTTGCCAGCAGGACGAACGGGGCCGGCAGCGGGCGGGTGACCCCGTCCACCGATACCTGGCGTTCCTGCATCGCCTCGAGGAGGGCCGATTGCGTGCGGGGGGTGGCCCGGTTGATCTCGTCCACCAGCAGGATCTGGCTGAAGACCGGACCGGGCACGAAGCGGAACCCCGATCCCTCCAGGATTGAGCTGCCGGTGACGTCGCCGGGCAACAGGTCCGGGGTGCCCTGGACCCGACCGAAAGTCAGCCCCAGGGCACGGGCCACCGCCCGGGCGAGCAGGGTCTTGCCCACGCCGGGCACGTCCTCGAGGAGGGCGTGGCCATCGGCCAACAGGGCAACCGCCATGAGACGAAGCGGGGCCTCGCCGCCGACCACCGCGACACCCACCGCCCGGCGGAGATCTGCCTCGAATGCGGCTCCGGGCCGAGCCACTATCCGGTCAGGATCCGATGAACAGCGTCCGGAGGTCGTCCTCGCGCTCGGCGGAGGTCACCACCAGGATGCGGTCCCCTTCGGTCAGGCGGGTGTCCGGCTTCACGACAATGGCCCGACCGCTGCGGATGATGACCGCAACAGAGGTGTCGGCGGGCAACTGGACCTCGCGCACGGTCTGCCCGAGGACCGGCGAGTTCTCGTCGAGATAGGCCTCCACGATCTGGACGTCACCACCCTCGAGTTCGGTCAGGTGGAGCAGCTCGTGCACCGGAATCTCGTGCTCGATGACGCCAAGGATCATTTTGGTCGCGCTGACCGTGTCGTCGATGGCCAGCTTGCGGAAGAGCTCCTCGTTCTTCGGATTGTTGATTCGGGCGATGGCTCGCGGCACATTGAAGTGCATCTTCGCGACCTGGCAGGCCACCAGGTTGTCCTCGTCGTCACCGGTGACCGCGGCGATCACGTCCGCCCGCCGCATGCCCGCCTCTTCCTGGTACTTGCCCTCGCAGCCATCCGCCGGGATGACCATGCTGCCCAGTTCGTCGGAGATCTGTCGGGCGCGATTGGGGTCGCGCTCGATCATCACCACCTCGTGCCCCGCCTGGAGCAGCTCACGGGTCAGGTAGTAGCCGACGTTGCCGCCGCCGATGACCACGACGTACATCCGCTCAGCCCTCGTCCGCCATCTGGTCTGCCGCGGCTCGAGCCTGGTCGTCGGCCAGGGAACCGGCGGGCGGTGCGCCGAGCATGGGCTCGGCGGTCGGGGCAAGCACCATCCCGTTGGTCGCCTCCACTCCACCGGCCACGCTGGCCACCAGGGCGTCGGCCAGAATCACGGTTCGGCAGATGGTCTCGAGGCCGAGCGTCCGATAGGCGTCGGCGCGCAGCGGATCATTGATCTTGGCAATCACCCGCGGAACGCCGAAGGTGTGCTTGGCCAACTGGGCCGCCAGGACGTTGCGATTGTCTCCCTCGGTGAGGGCCATCACCAGGTCCGCGGTCTCGGCACCGGCTGATTGGAGGACATCCGCATCGGTCCCGCTGCCAGTAATGGCCAGACCGCTGAAGGTCGCCGGCAGGCGGCGGAAGGCACTCCGCCGGATATCCACCACCGACACGGTTTCCCCGCGGGCGGCGAGTTCCGCGGCAACCGTGGCCCCCACCCGTCCGCAGCCAATGACGACGACTTTCATGGCGAGTGGGCCAGATCCTCCGTAGCGGATCGCAGACACCAGACCGGTGCCTTCGAGTTGCGCATGACATAGGGGACGGTGCGGCCAGCGTCCCAGGCTCCCCCGAACCGCTTCTTATAGGGTAGCCCCATGATGATCAGGTCGATGTGCGATTCGACGGCCTCGTCAACGATCGCCGGACCGGCCGCGCGCGCCTGAACCACGCCGGTGCGCACGGTGATGGCCCGGCCCTTCAGGAATTCCTCTGCCTTGCCCACGACGTCGTGCGAAAACGCAACCGCAGTGGAGTCGGTTTCGTCCAGGGCACGGCCGAATGGGACCTCGATGACATTCAGGCAGATGGCCGATCCCTCGCGGTCCTCGAGCAGGAGGGCCGCCAGGCGAAGGGCGTCTTCATCGGCCACTGCCCCGCTGATCGGGATCAGGATGGACCGATAGGTCAGGAGGGAGGCGTCCGCTTCGGAACGACGGCGAAAGATCATCTGGTGTCGTGGTTCATCCTAGCCAGCCGCTACGGCGCCGGCACGGTGATCACGCCGTCGACGATGAATTCCTCGCTGACCGTGTCATCCGCCCGGACGTCGACTTCACCAACCGGCAGTCCCGCGCGGGTGATGGTCCCGCAGCCAGCCGGGAAGGTGGTCCCCGCCGTGCCGCCGGTCGCGGGTGGGCGCGTTTCGCGCGCGCGGATCCGCAACTCCCCGTTCACCAGGCTCGCGGACTGGAGCGCAAGGGCCCATCCGCCGGTGCTGCGCTCGCCAAGGTGGACACAGATGATCCCGACCTGGCTGAAGTCCACCGAATCGGGGACCGATGTCACCAGCGCGGTGGCCGATTCGGCGTCGAAGGCCGCCAGGATGATCGCCTCGGTTTGCGGAGCGACCTCGAGGTCGGTGAGGGGAACGAGGATCAGGGCCGCCGGCGAGGTGCTTGCGGCCGCCGCACTGGGCGATGGGTTCGGCGTGTCACAGCCGGCGAGCAGGACGCCAATTCCGAGCACCACCACCGCCAGCCGCCGCATCAGCGGCCCTCGGCGAGGCGCTCGATGAGCCAGCCGGGCAGGCCGGCGGCCTCCATCTTGTGCTGGGTCTGGCGAATGTCGTAGGCCACCCGGCGGAACTCGGCGGTCTCGGCGTCCAGGTCCAGGACGACGTACGAGGCATCGGGGTTGCCGTCGCGCGGCTGGCCCACGCTGCCCGGGTTCACGAACCCCCGACTGGCAGGCAGCGCCTGCGGCCCGCCACGACGGGCCGACACGGCGAGCATGTCGCCACGGGTCTGGGCATAGATGACCGGCAGGTGGGTGTGGCCGAACAGGCACCAGCGCGTGCCGAAGGCCGCCAGGTTGGCCGCCGCCACCCCCGGCGAGACGATGTACTCCCAGATGGGGTCTCGCGGGGAACCGTGGACCGCGGTCAGGTCGCCATCCACTCGCGTCTCGGCCAGCCCCGACAGGAAGTCCCGGCTGGCATCGGTCAGCACCTCGGCCGTCCATCGAATGGCCGCCGCCGCGTCCGGGTTGAACCAGCTGAT
>JAHFBB010000117.1 GCA_023250255.1 Chloroflexota bacterium
ACCAGCACGACCGGAGCGGTGGATACCAGCAGCGTGCTGGCCTACGGCGGCCGGACGCCGGCGTCCGAGGCGTTCCCCGGTCCGGTGTTCGACTTCTACGGGGTGCAGAGCAAGGCGAACAACGACAAGTCGTTCCGCGGTTTCGTGGTCCTCGACATCCGCAACTTCCAGTCGGACAGTTCGCGCTCCTACTACAACGGGGTGACCTACGGGACCACCCAGAACACGCTGAAGAACATGAACGGCGACTACATCACCGACGGCTACACCGGCCCCGGGTTCCCGCCGGTCACCAGCCCGGCCGATCCGAACGACCAGGTCGGCACGCTGTCAGGCAACGACACCGACATGGTGGTCCACGCCTTCGAGCAGGTCTACGCAGTCGGCGACCGGATCCTGCTGGCGGTCTACGACGGCACGGTCATGGCGATCCCCGACTTCAGCATCGTCCCGCCGACAGCCATCGTCCTGCCCTCGACGACGTCGTCGCCCACGACCGGCCCCACCTTCACCGTCTCGCGTAACGCGGCCTTCAGCAGCACCGTGACGCTTCACCTCCACGGCGACCAGCTGGCGACCAACACCGCCTTCGACCTCATTCCAGTGGACCCGCCCACCAACAATCCGCCGCTTGCCGGGCTCATGAACCAGCCGCTGTGGTCGACCGACGTCTTCACCCCGTCAAAGCAGGGCACCCAGATCCAGATGTTGTCGATGTCAACCAATGCGGTTCCCGCCGGCATCTACACCCTCTGGCTGGAGGGCCATTCCGGCAACCCGTACTTCCAGGCCCGTCGCTACCCGGCGGTGGTCAAGATCGGCGGCGCCGTACGAGACTTCAGTTTGGCGAACTCGACCACCCTGGGCACGATTGCCTCCGCCGGCGGCTCGACCACCATCCCGATCTACGTCTCGACCACCACTGCCAGCGGCACCAAGTGGGGGAACTCCGGCAGTGCGGTTGCCCTGTCGGTCGACTACGGCTCGTTCACCAACTGTTCGTTTGACCCAGCCACCATCGGTGCCGGCCAGCTCAGCCTGAGTTCCAGTTCGGTCACGCCGACGGCCAGCGGCACTGGCGCCCTCTCCAACCTGACCATCAACAGTTTCGGACTCGCGCCGGGCTGCTACTCGTTCGTGGTCCGCGGGACCGGGACGAACGGGGACGGCCAGCCGGTCACCCACCTCCACCAGGTCCAGTTCACCGTTGCCAGCACGGCGGTCGGCGGCAGTTACGTGGACATCATCGGATTCGCCGTCTTCCAGGTCACCGCCATCGACCCCAACGGAATCAGTGGCAAGGCGGTCTCCGCCCTGTACGCCGATCAGAACGACGCCGCGCTGCGGCGTGCCCAGACCCCCCGCCTCGTCCCCTGGTAAGCACAAAGGAGCCTCGTCGTGGAACTCGAATATTCCGACCGCAACAGCAAGCGGTCCAAGTTGTATATCGGTGCCGGACTGGTCATTGCCCTGTTGGTGGGCGGGATCGTGTTCGTCAGCCTGCAGGCCGGCGCCCTGGGCAGCCCGACCGCCGAGAAGGTCGTGGTGGTTGTTGCCGCCCGCGATATCCCGGCTCGCAAACCCATTGAAGAGGGGGATGTCGTCACCCGGGAAGTACTCGCCGATCCGACCAACGCGTCGGCCTACATCCTGGTCGAGGACGTCATCGGTCGGGTGAGCAGCGTGAACATCACCACCGGCCAGCTGATCACGCCGAACATGCTCGCCTCGGCGACCACCGGTCAGACCTATTCGATCATCGAGGCAGGCCAGGAGTACGACCCGAACGGGCCGGATCTGCGCGCCGTGAGCCTTGACATTCCCGATCCGAACGCCGTGGCCGGCACCCTCGTGCCCGGCCAGTGGGTGGACCTCATCGTGACCCTGGCAATCAACCCCGAGCTCGGCCAGGAGGCAGGCACCAGCGCCTCGCCGACGCCGACCCCGGCCCCGGGCGCCAGTCCGGGCGAACAGCCGGTTGCCCCGGGTCCGTCCACCAAGGTGACCATCCAGAAACTGACGATCCTGTCGCGCAATGGAACGATCTACATCCTCCGCGCCGACCTGGCGACGGCGGAGCAGATCGCCGAATTGCAGGCCGCGGGTGGCTCGTTCACCCTGGCCCTGCGCCCCGACGAGGACGACCGCACCGCCGAAACGGCCGGCTCCACCCTGGACCGCCTGCTCGAGCAGTTCGGCTTCCCCATCCCGATCGCGCCCGATTTCGAGGCCCTGGCCAGTCCGGGACCGACCCCGGCGCCCTGACGCAGCCGCGACGAGGCGGCTTGGACCCCGGTTCCGCCCTGGCGGGGCCGGGGTCCTCTACCTTCCGGTCTTCAACCGATCCAACGCCTCGGAGACCTGGTGCTCGGTCTCGGCCAGCGTCGCCGATCCATCGATCACCACATCCGCTGCGGCAACCTTGATCGCCTGGCTCGACTGGCGACCCAGGCGAGCATCGATATCGGCCTCGCTCATCCCCCGCTCCTCGATGAGCCGCCGACGCGCTTCGGCCTCATCACAGACCACCACCCAGGTCTGGTCGCAGGCGTCGTGCAGCGGCGACTCCAGCAATTTGATCGCCTCCACGGCGGCGAAGCCGACTCCACCCTCGGCCAGTTCGGCGAGCCGCGCACGAACGCGATCGCGGACCCGCGGATGAATGATGGCCTCCAGGTCGACCAGCGCCATCCCGTCGTTTTCGCCAAAGACCTGGGCGGCAATGGCAGCCGGCTCGAGGGTACCGAAGCGCGCCAGGATGGCCGCCCGGGCCATCTCATCGGTCTGACGCACCTCGCGGCTGACCTCGTCGGCGTCAATGGTCACCACCGAGCGGGCGCGGAGCATGCCCGCCACCGTGCTCTTGCCACAGCCGAGGTTGCCCGTGATGCCAATGACCTTCATTTCTGGCAGTGCTCGCAGAAATGGGTGGCCCGGGTATCCAGCACCATCCGCCGGATTGGCCGTCCACAGCGATAGCACGGCTGGTCAGTCCGACGATAGACCTTCAGCTTCTCTGCCGCCGAGCCTGGCTGCCCATCCGCACCAACATAGTCGCTGAACGAGGCGCCACGATCCGCAATCCCCTGCCGAAGGACGGTTCTGATGGACCGATGGAGCCGCCGAATCTCGTCCTCGCTCAGGCTGTCCGCTGCCCGCAGCGGATGGATCCGGGCGCGCCAGAGGGCCTCATCGGCGTAGATGTTGCCCACCCCGGCGATGAACGACTGGTCGAGCAGCAACGGCTTGATGCGCTTCGTCCGCCGCCGGAACCGCTCGGCGAACCTCGCGACGGTGAACGAGCGCGACAGCGGTTCTGGTCCGTGGGCGGCGAAGACATCGCCCACCCGACCGGGCGCCTTCGCCGCAGCCTTCGTGCCGCTTCGTCGGAGGCCGCCTCCCTCCCACAGCCCGATACGGCCGAACTTGCGGACGTCGCGGTAGCGCAGTTCGCGCCCGTCGGCCAGCGAGAAGATCACCCGCGCAAACGGGTCAGCGGCAACGCCCGGCTCGGCCACGATCAACGCCCCGGTCATCCGCAGGGCCACGGTCATCACCCGGCCATCGGTCAGGTGAACCAGGACCGATTTCGCGCGACGGTCGATCCGGCGGACGGTCGCGCCCCGGATCTCGGCCACGAAACGTTCCGGCGGTAACGGGTGACGGATGGTCCGGTCCCACGACACGGTCGCATCGCGGATGGTGGCACCCCTGATCCAGCGCTGGAGGTCACGCGCCACCGTTTCGACCTCCGGCAGCTCAGGCATCGGCGAGCACCAGTTCGGACTCGTCGAGGTCATCGGATTCGGGGGCGGCTCCCACCCGCCGGTAAGCGCCATCGGTCCCCCGCTCGAGGCGGTCCATTCCCTCCCAGCTGGTCCCGACCTTGAGATCAGCGGTGAGCGGCACGTCCAGCGGGAGCGCGGCCTCCATGGTTTCCGAGGCAAGCGCCGCGAGGGCGGGCATCTCGTCCTCATCGGTCTCGAAGACGAGTTCGTCGTGGACCTGCAGGAGCATCCGTGAATGCAGACCCCGGGCGGTCATGGCCGCCTGGAGGCGGACCATGGCGATCTTGATGGCGTCGGCTGCGGTTCCCTGGATGGGCATGTTGATCGCCATCCGCTCACCGGCTGCCCGCAGGGCGCCGTTGCGCGCGCTCAGCTCGGGGATGTACCGCCGCCGACCGAGCAGGGTCGATACCCAGCCTCGATCGCGGGCAAGGATCCGGATCTCGACGGTGTACCGCTGGATGCCCGGATAGGCGGCGAAGTAGTCACTGATGAACTTGTGGGCGGTCTCGCGGTCGATATGCAGCCGGTCCGCTAGGCCGAAATCGCTCATGCCATAGGCGACCCCGAAATTGACCATCTTGGCCATGCTTCGCTGCTCCTGGTCTACCGACGCCGGGTCCACGCCCAGCACCCGGGCGGCCGTT
>JAHFBB010000118.1 GCA_023250255.1 Chloroflexota bacterium
TTTCCGGCGAGGTCGAGAAGTTGATCAACGGCGAAGTTCGGCGCCTGCTCGATGATTTCGCCGTGTTCGAGCGACCGCGCCGAATCTCACTCTTGCCACGGGTCCTGACCGAGGAGGCCGGGGAGCTGACGCCTACCCTCAAGACGAAACTGCGCGTCGTCCAGGCGAACTGGCCCGACCAGATTGCCCACCTCTTCGAGGACGACGGGACCCCCGGCTAGCGGAATTGGACTCCGGCGAGGAGGCTTTCGAAGGCGGCGGCCGCACTGTCGAAGCCGCTCGGGGAGGCCAGCAACAAGCCGATGAGGCCCTCTCCGGGCCCGGTTGGCACCACCACCAGCCGCCACCGTTCCGCCGCGTCGACCAGGTTCCAACGCACCGACCCCGCCCGGATGAGGGGCTTCCGCTCCCCGGCGGCGGGCGGCGCGTAGTCGACGTCGAAGGTATAGGCCGTGCCAGCGCGGTCACCAACGACGATGGCGGCCTGATCCGCGGGGCCGAATGCGGGCTCGGCGGCAAGCCAGGCGGCGATGTCCGTCGGCCAGGGCTGCGGCAAGCCCTGGCCGTCAAAGATGCCGGTGTCGGCGATGGTCAGGATTGCCGCCCGGTCGAAGTCCACGATGCCGGCGCCCTCGGCTGCGACCGACCACCCAGTCGGCAGCCGAATGCTGAGCGGAATCCCGAAGGTCGTCGTCTGGTACAGGGCAGGGGTGGCGACGACCGACGACACAGGGGTCGGAGTCGGAGAGGGCGATGGACCGCCGATATTTCCAGGTGGGCCTAGCAGAAGGACGGCGGTGATCAGCACGACGGCCACCACCGCTGGCCATGCCAGCACGCGCGGTCGGATAGCGCGCTTTACAAGAGGCAACCCGCCAGCTCGGAGCTGGCGCGTGCTCGCGACGGTAGCCAGGGCCACCTCGATGACCGGATCGGCATTCATCGGCGGGCCTTCGGCGAGGAACATCTCCAGGGTCCGGTCGATGCCGCGTTGGGCCGTCATGCCGTGCCCTGCCGATCCCGGCCCGGTCGGGCATCGGCCTCGATTGCGGCCCGCAGATTTCGTTTGGCGTAGTGGCTGCGCGACCGCGCAGTCCCCAGGGGCAATCCAAGTTGATCGGCAATCTCCTCGAGGGTGAGGCCAAGGTAGTGCTGCATCACCAGAATCGAGCGATGCTCAATCGGCAGCCGTCGGAAGGCGCGCTCGAGTTGATCTCGATCCGCCACCGAAAGCGACGGATCGGTCCCGATCGGCTCGACCGGTACGAGGCGCATTCCGGGCGTCCACCGCCGTTCCCGACGGAGCTGGGTCCGGCAGGCATTCACCAGGATTCGGTATGCCCAGCCGTCGAATTTCGCTGGATCGCGCAGTTGCGGCAGCTGCTGCCAGATACCGATGATGGCCTGCTGAGTTGCATCCTCGGCCAGATCGACGTCCCGCAGAATTCGCTGGGCGATCTCCAACAGACGACCGCCCACGCGATATGCCAACGTTGTGAAAGCATCCTCGTCCCCGCGCTGGGCTCGTATCACCAGGTCTCGCTCCAACGCCTGTCTCCCGCGGCCGTCAGGGTTACCCAGAGTAGTGCTGCGGCCGAGGCGATGTGGATATCATTCGCCGTCGCCACGCTGCCTAGCGGAACTCGAGGGTGGCCAGCACTGCGTCAAGGGCGCTGGCGTACTCGGCAAGGCCGCCGAGCACTGCGTTGGTGATCACTACGATGCCCGAGCCCCCGGCATCGCGGATCTCGACGAAGCGCCAACTTTGGGGCGCGTCTAATAGCCAGCATGAGTGCCGTGGCTCGGAGCAGATCAACTCGATCCGCGTTCCGGCCGGTACTGTCGCGTCGGCATCTACGAGCGTGGCCGAGCGACCGCCTATGGTCAGTTCGCTCGACGCCGCAACGGCGAATTCCGGTCGTGATCCGAGCCAGCCAAGCAGGTCCGCCGGCCACGGGCTCCTGGTGCCGCCGCTATCGACCATGGTGCTGGAAATACTCAGGATCCCGGCATCCTGTGCGCCGCGCTGCAAGTCGATATCGCTGTCGTGGTCACCCTCGACAACCCAGCCGTCAACCAGCGTGAGGGCAAGAGGCACGGCGAAAAGATGCGAGTTGAACGCCGGCATCCCGGGGAAGGCAATCGAACTCGCCAGCTGGTCCATCAGCGGCCCATTGCTGGCGAGATCGGAAGACGAGCCGATGGTCAGCAGGACCAGGCCTTCGGCCGGCGCGGTCGGGACGACGATGAACCGCCAGCGCTCCGGGTTGGCCACGAAGTTCCAGTACACCCCGCTATTGGCGATGATGCGCTCCACCCGCGAGCCCGACTCGTAATTCACGTCCACCGTGAATGAGGTGGCCGGCAGTCCGCCAACCTTCATGGCCGCAGCCTCGGGAGGGCCAAACGAGGGCTCGCTGGCGAGCCAGGCCGCTACGTCGGTCGGCCATTCATGTGCCGCGCCCTGGGCGTCGATGACGGTGGTGCCGGCGATGCTGAGGATGGCGACGGTGCTTTCCATCTGGCCAAGATCCACCAGGGAGTCCGACTCACTGAGAACGGCCCACTCGCCGGGCGCCTCGAACGTGATTGGTACCGCGAATCGGGTTGTCTGGTAGGTCGTGGGCACTGGCGCCGATGATTCGCTGGCGGCAGCGGTCGAGCTCGCGCCTGCGCTGGGCGGTGCAGATGCGCCCGGTGCCGCGCTGGTGCAGCCGGCCACCCCGAGCACGACGGCAACCGCCACCCCAAACCACCGGGTTCTGGGCTCCTGCACGAGCGACCTCCTGGCTCAGTTCGGATCCGACGAGAGACCCTCGTCTATTGGACTCACCCAAATGACGCCAGCGGACCCGCTTCATATCGAAATTCGCCTTGCGCCCAGCGTGCCGGCGATCGCTGCTGAATTTCGGTCTAGCATGGAGTCGTGACCGATGTCTTCATCCTGTCTGCCGCCCGGACGCCCATCGGCAAGTTCGGTGGGGCTCTGTCCACCGTTCCGGCCACCGACCTTGGCGCAACCGCCATCCGTGCGGCGGTCGAACGTGCAGGGATCGACGGGGCCGACGTCGATGAGGTGTTCATGGGCCAGGTCATCCAGGCCGGTGCAGGCCAGGCACCCGCCCGCCAGGCCGCCCGCAAGGCCGGCCTCCCCGACGGTGTGAGCGCGACGACCATCAACAAGGTCTGTGGCTCGGGCCTCAAGGCGGTCATGCTCGGCTCAGCCTCGATCACCGCCGGGGACGCCAGCGTGGTCGTGGCCGGGGGCATGGAGAACATGAATCTTGGCCCGTACCTGTTACCGGGGGCGCGCGCCGGCTATCGGCTCGGGGACCAGCAGGTCGTGGACGCCACCGTCCACGACGGCCTGTGGTGCAGCGCCTGCGACGTTCACATGGGCATCCACGCCGAACGGGTCGCGGCCAAACACGGGGTCAGCCGCGAGGCCCAGGACGCCTTTGCCCTCCGCTCCCACGAGCGTGCCCTGGCTGCCCAGGCCTCGGGCGCATTCGCTGACGAGATCGTCCCGGTCGAGGTGCCCGGCAAGAAGGGGCCGACGGTGGTCGATACCGATGAGGGGCCCCGCGCCGACACCTCTGCCGAAGCCCTGGCCCGCCTGCAGCCTGCCTTCCAGACCGATGGCACCGGTACCGTCACCGCCGGCAACGCCCCGGGCATCACCGACGGCGCCGCCGCGCTGGTGCTCGCCTCCGGCGACCGGGTGGCCGACGCCGGGCTTCGGCCAATGGCCCGGATCCTGGGCTATGCCCAGGCCGATGTCGCCCCGGAGTGGTTGTTCGAGGCACCCATCACCGGTGTCCAGCGCCTGCTGGAGCGGGTCGGCATTCCGCTGGCCGACTTCGACCTGATCGAAATCAACGAGGCCTTCGCCGCCCAGGTCCTGGCCGATGGCAACGCCCTGGGCTTCGACTGGGACAAGGTGAACGTCAACGGCGGGGCGGTGGCGTTGGGCCACCCCATCGGCGCATCGGGAGCGCGAGTCCTGACCACCCTGCTCTACGCGCTGCGCGCGCGGGGCGCGAAGCGCGGGCTGGCAACCCTGTGCCTCGGCGGCGGGGGAGCAGTGGCCCTGGCAGTCGAGTTGACCTAGAAACCACTTCTGGACGCGGCGCCCGTATAATCGGCGCGCATTTTCTCCTAGGCACGCCCTCCGTGGGCGGCCGTTCGCCCCCACGCTACAGAGAGTGTCCCCTTCACCATGAGCAGTCAGTCATCGGTCGCGGAAGCCCCGAATATCTGGGCCATTGCGCAGCAGCAGTTTGACCAGGCCGCCGAACTCCTTGATCTCGGTCCCGGCCTCCGCAAGGTCCTCCGGGTGCCGAAGCGCGAACTGACCGTGAATTTCCCGGTGCACATGGACGACGGCCACGTCGAGGTCTTCACCGGCTTCCGCGTTCACCACAACGTCTCGC
>JAHFBB010000119.1 GCA_023250255.1 Chloroflexota bacterium
TCCGCGCCCGAAAGGGGAGCGCCGCCTAGAATCGCGGTCGTGGACGCGACTGCATCCGGGATCCTGACCGAGATCGCCGACGGGGTGATGACCATCACCCTCAACCGACCAGACTCGCTGAATGCCCTCAATGGACCGATGCGCCGCGAGTTACTCGCCGCATTGAAGACCGCGGCCCGCGACGATGCGGTCCGTTGCGTGGTCCTGACGGGTGCCGGCCGCGGATTCTGCTCGGGCGCCGACCTGCGCGGCGGCGACACCGAGCGCGATTTCCGGCGGGTCCTGCGCGCGGAATACATCCCGCTGATCAACGCCCTTCGCGACCTGCCGAAACCGGTCATCGCGGCGGTGAACGGGGTGGCGGCCGGCGCGGGCGTCAGCCTGGCACTGGCCTGCGACCTGGTCTACGCCGCCGAGGATGCGAGGTTCATCCAGGCGTTTATCAAGATCGGCCTCGTGCCCGACTCGGGCTCCACCCGGACGCTGGTACGCGCGCTGGGCCGTCATCGCGCGGCGGCGCTCATCTTCAGCGGTGATCCGCTGTCCGCGGCCGAGGCGTATGCCGTCGGATTGGTGGCGATGGTCGTCCCCGGGGCGGAGCTGGAGGCGGTGGCCGGCGTGGCGGCCCGCAAACTGGCGGCAGGACCGACGCAGGCGCTGGGCTACGCCAAGCGGCTGATCAACAGCGCCGAGCAGACCGATCTGGCCGCCAGCATGGAGGCCGAGGCAGCCCTCCAGGACGTGGCCGGCCGAACGACCGACCACGCCGAGGGGCTGGCGTCATTCGCGGAGAAGCGCGACCCGCGCTTCAACGGCCACTGATCCGGCGCATCGGGGTGCTCGGCGCGGGGACGATGGGCGCCGGGATCGCCCAGGTCGCGGCTCACGCGGGCTACGAGGTCCTCGTCCACGATCCGTTTCCCGGAGCCTGGAGTCGCGCCCGGGATCGGATTGACACCTACCTCGAGCGGCAGGTCTCCCGTGGACAACTGGACCCGGGGCAGGCGGCTGCCGTTTCCGGGCGGCTGGGGACGGGCGCCCGAATCGAGGACCTGGCCGCCGCAGGGCTCGTGATCGAGGCCATCCCCGAGGATCTCGAGCTCAAGCGGGACGCGTTCGGCCGCCTGGATGCCACGGCCACGCCGGACACTGTCCTGGCGACGAATACCAGCTCTCTGTCGGTGGCCGCCATCGCCGCCGCCACGACCCGTCCGGCCCAGGTGGTCGGAATGCATTTCTTCAACCCGGTCCATGCCATGCGCCTGGTCGAGGTCATCGCGGCTGCCGAGACCGGGGAGCCGGCGGTGGCCGCGGTCGAGGAGGTCGCCCAGCGCTTGGGCAAGACCACAGTTCGAGCCGCGGATACCCCCGGGTTCATCGTCAACCGGGTGGCCCGGCCGTTTTACCTCGAATCGCTGCGGATCCTGGGCGCCGGCCTGGCGGGGATCGAGGCCATCGACCTGGCGCTCCGTGCGGCGGGCTTCAAGATGGGACCGTTCGAACTCATCGACACCATTGGCCTGGACGTGAACCTGGCCGTGAGTCAATCGGTCTTCGACGCGTTCGGCGAGCAGCCGCGGTATCGGCCCAGTCCGATCCAGGAGCGGCTGGTAGCGGAGGATCGGTTCGGGCGCAAGGCTGGTGCCGGTTTCTACGACTACGACCCGGGGGACGGTTCCCGGCGGGGGCCGTGGAGCGGTCTGCCCAAGCCCGCGACGCCCATGGCCGCAACCGAGATCAGCGCGCGGGTGCTGGCGACCATCGTCAATGAGGCGGCATCGGCCTTGGAAGATGGCATTGCCAGTGCGGCGGACATCGATACCGCCATGGAGCTCGGCACGAATTGGCCGCACGGGCCCCTGGCCTGGGGCGAGGAACTCGGCCTGGGCGCCGTCCTCGCCACCCTCTCGCGTCTGGCCACGACCGAACCGGATGGCACCTACGCGGCGGTGCCCCTCTTGCGGGTAGCGGCTGGCGGGACCGGGTTCGGCAGGTGACCGTCGAACCGAAATCGCATCGGTACCAGGCAGTGGTCTTCGACATGGATGGGCTGCTGCTCGACACCGAGACGATGTGGCAGTCGGCCGAGGATGCCCTGTTCGCCGCCCATGGCGAGGTGTTCACCATGACCGACAAACTGGCGGTCATTGGCACGTCGGCCGAGATGACGGCAACCTACTTCGCTCAGCGCCTGGGCAAGGCGCCCGCAGAAGGGTCCGCGCTGGTCGACGAGATGATCGAGATCGTCCACGACGCCCTGCAGCGCGAGGTCAGCCAGCGTCCCGGGGCCGTCGAACTGGTGAAGCGGCTGCGCGGTCGGATTCCGCTCGGACTCGCGTCCAACTCGCCCCGGCGGCTGGTGGAGGCCGCCCTGACCACCGCAGGGCTGTCAGATGCGTTCGGTGCCATCGTCACCTCGGACGACGTGGCCCACGGCAAGCCCGCGCCCGACATTTACCTTCGCGTGTGCGAAATCCTGGGCGTGGATCCGACCGATGCGCTCGCTCTCGAGGATTCCCACGCCGGCGTGGCATCCGCCAAGGCGGCCGGGTTGACCTGCATCGCCGTCCCGCAATTTGCCGAAGCCGATGTCTCCGCCGCGGACCGGATCATCGATTCACTCGAGGATCTGCTGGCCGAGTTCTAGACTGGGGGCATGTGCAGATCCATTCACGTGCTCCGCGACGGCGCCGATGTCGCGACCGATGACGCCATTTCGGCCGCAGCCCTCCAGTACGTCCGCAAGGTGAGCGGCTACCGGAAGCCCTCCGCGGCCAACGAAGATGCCTTCAACGAGGCGGTGTTCGAGGTTGCCGCCGTCTCACGCCGACTCCTCGAGGCGGTCGCCTCCACCCATCCCGCTGCCCGTCGCGCGAGCTAGCCCTCTAGGCGTTCCGCTCGCGCAGGCGGTTGGCAATCAGGGTCAGGACAATCGAGCCGATCATCAGGATGACGGCCATGGCGATCAATACCGGCAGCCGCTGCCCAAAGCGCAACTGACCGTACAGGAAGACCGGGAAGGTCGGATCGGACCCCGCCAGGAAGTTGGCCAGGGCGACCTCGTCGAACGACACCAAGAAGCAGGTCAACCAGGCCGCGATCAGGGTCGGGCCGAGCAGCGGCACGATCACCTTGCGCAGGGTGGTCGGGTACGAGGCGCCCAGGTCCATGGCCGCGTCCTCCATCGCCGGATCGAGCCCGATCATCCGCGCCACCAGGATGAGCACGGCAAACGGTAGCGCGACCACCGAATGACCGATGGCCACGGTCAGGAACGAGCGGGGCAGGCCCAGCAGGTTGAACAGCAGGAACAGGGCGATCCCCAGCCCGACGAATGGCACGATCAGCGGCGCAGCCGACAGGCCGACAAGCGCGGTTCGCCCGCGGAACACGAAACGGAGGAGCGCCAGGCTGACCGCGAAGCCGAGCAGGGTGGCGGCCGAGGCGGCGACCGCGCCAACGATCAGGCTCGTTTGAGCCGCCCCGAGCAGGGCCCGATCCCCGAAGACCGCTCCGTACCACTTCAACGTGAACCCATCGAGCGGGAAGGACAGGCTCGTGTCGTCGTTGAAGCTGAAGATGGCCAGGATGACGATGGGCAGGTACAGGGCGAACAGCATTACCCCATAGACCGTGCCCAGTGGGAGGCGGGTGCGGCCGATCATCAGCCGACCGCCCGTCGGAGATCCACGACGCGCAGCGCCAACAGCACCAGCGCCGCCACAACCACCAGCATGATCACCGCCATGGCCGCGCCCAGCGGCCAGTTGCCGGCCCGACCGAAGAAGTCGGCGATGAGGTTGCCGTACATGATCCCCTCGGTCCCGCCCACCAGCGACGGAGTGATGTACTCGCCGACGGTCGGGATGAAGACCATGAACATCGTTGCCAGCACGCCCGGCAGGCTCAGTGGGATGGTGATCTTGCTGAAGCGCGCCCACGGCCCGGACCCCAGGTCCGCTGCCGCTTCGAGGTGGCTGCGGTCAATCCGCTGCAGGGCGGCATAGATTGGCAGCGCGGCGAACGGAATCCAGACGTAGACCAGGCTGATGATCACGGCCGCCTGCGAGTACAGCAGCAGACCAATGGGTTCGTCGATCAGGCCGATCCACAGCAGGAACGAGTTGATCACGCCAGTACTGCCGAGCATGAGCTTCCAGGCCATGATCCGGAGCAGATAGCTCGTGGCGAACGGGACGAGCAACAGGACCAGGAAGATGGCCGCCCGTTGCCGGGCGCGAAACGCCAGGAAGTAGGCAAGCGGGTAGGCGAGCACGGTCGCGGCCAGTGCCACGATGAACGCCATCCCCACCGACACGCCGAGCAGCCGCATCCATGACGGGGTGCCAAAGACCTTCTCGTATTGGATGGTGGACCACGGCCAGCTGCCGTCGAAACGGAGGAGGCCCGATTCGGCCCGGAAACTGAT
>JAHFBB010000120.1 GCA_023250255.1 Chloroflexota bacterium
ACCGAGTTGCAGCTCACCTGGACCGGGAAGTGGAAGCTGCCGGTCTGGGTGGCGGGCTACGGGCCGATGGCTATTGCCATGACCGGACGCGTGGCCGACGGCCTGATCCTCCAACTGGCTGATCCGGACCTGGTCCGCTGGTTCGTGGCGCAGCTGCGCCACGCCGAAACCGCGGCCGGCCGGCCGGCTGGCAGCGTGCGGGTCCAGGCCGCCGCTCCTGCCCACATCGGTCCACGAGCCGAAGGCCACGAGCGCACCCGCTGGTTCCCCGCATTGGTCAGCAATCACGTGGTGGACCTCGTCAACAAGTACCCGCGCGAGCAACTGCCGGTGGCCCTCACCGGGTACATCACAGACCGCGAGGGCTACGACTACCGCCACCATGCCGAGGTCGGCTCGACCAACGCCGCCTTCGTCGGCGATGAGGTGACCGATCGCCTGTGTGTCCTTGGCGACGCCTCGGAGATCGTCGCCAAGCTTCACCAGTTGGCCGATGCCGGCATCGATCAGTTCAACCTCTACCTGATGAACGGCGACGAGACCGAACAGCTCGACCGATTCGCCCGCGAGGTCGTCCCGGCGTTCGCATGAAGATCCAGTTTGTCGCCGGCTTTGGACCGATCACGACCGACCCAACCGCCAGTCGGGTGTTCTGGGGCGACCGGCTCGGGCTGCCCCTTGAAGAAAATGGGCCCGACTACTTCGTGACCGATGCCCTGGACGGCGCGCACCATTTCGCGATCTGGTCGTTGGCGGACGCCGCCGAGTCCTGCTTCGGTTCTCGGGCCTGGCCGGAGAACATCCCGGCGCCCCAGGCGTGGATCGAGCTCGACGTCCAGGATTCGTCCACGGTCGCCGCGGTGGCCCGCGACCTGGAGGCCGCCGGGCTGCGATTGCTGCGTCGTGCCGCAGTCGAGGAGTGGGGCCAGACCGTCGCCCGGCTGCTCAGCCCCGAGGGCCTGCTGGTGGGGATCAGCTACACGCCGTGGCTGCACGAGGACCTTGCCGCCGGGACCGAGGAGGACGCCCCAGGATCGGGTTGGCCGAACGAGGACGTCATTGACGACCCTGACCAGGAGGATCCCGACCTGCTCGACGACCCCGACGACCCCCAGGATGAGGAACTGTGATGCGCCGCACCCACCTGAGCCTGTACTACCTGGTCAGTTACCTGACAGTCGCCGGACTGGCGCTGTTCCTGGTGCCGACCTTCGCGTTGAAGCTGCTCCTGTCGAATGGTGAATACGGGGAGGTGTTTCCTCGGTTGGCGGGGATGCTGCTGCTGGGTTTGGCGATGCTTGTCTTCCGGATCATCCAGTTGCGGATCGAGGCGCTGTACACCACCACCCTGGCCGTGCGCCTCTTCTTCCTTGGCGGGTTCGTCTTTCTGTTCGCGATCAGCGGGGACCCGTTCTTCCTGGTCGTATTCGGGATCGTGGCCGTGGGCGTCCTCCTGACCGGCCTCAGCTACCGGCGAGATCGCCAGCCCTGATCCCCGCCAGGCGGGGCACAATGCGCCCTTCATGATCCGCGACATTCCTGAGGAACCGATCCCGACCACGCCTCTCCAGCAGGCGGCGGAGGACACCTGGGTGGCCGGTTGGCTGGCCGGCCCGACCCGGATCCGCTACGACGCGTTGCCGCCGCAGGTTGGGGACGCCGCGCCGGACGTCGAACTGCCGGATACCAGTGGGCAGCCGAGGCGGTTGTCCGAGTTCTGGCGGGAGGGCCCCGTCCTGCTGATCTTCCTCCGCCACTTCGGTTGCTCCTGCCTGGCTGAGCGCTGGGGCACGTTACAGGGGGACCTCGAGGACTTCGCGGCGGCCGGGGCGACCGTGGTCGCCGTTTGCCAGGCCGAGCCCGAACGGGCTCTGGCCGTCGCCACCCGCCGCGACTACCCATTCCCCGTGCTGTGCGATCCGGAACGTCGGGCCTACGCGGACTTCGGGCTGCTCGAGGGCCTGCCGTCGCAGGTCCTCCACGACTTCCCGTGGCAGCCGAACGACATGGCCAGCGCCGAGCGCCTGTTCCTCCAGACCCGGCGTGGGACCGAACGGGCAGTCGTTGACTCGCCATGGCAACTCCCCGGCGAATTCGTCATTCGCCCCAACGGGGTGATCGGCCTGGCGCATCGGTATCAGTACTGCGAGGACTTTCCGCCGCGCGGCGTGCTGCTCGGTGCCATCGCGGCGGCTGCGTCATGAGCGATCGCAGGATTGACCGCTGGGGCGCGGCCATCGGTCCATTCATGTCCTTCTTCGAGGGGCCGTTTGCCAAGTACAACGCCAATCCGGAGATGGCGAACTTCGCGGTCGGCAACCCGCAGGAGTTCCCCTTGCCGGAGTACGTAACGGCGCTTCACCGCGCAGTCGAGCCGCGGCGCCGCGACTGGTTTGCCTACAAGGACTCCGAACCGAAGGCGCGAATCGTGGTCGCCCGGTCGCTGGCGAAGCGAACCGGCCTGCCCTGGCGGCCCGAGGACGTGTCCATGACCAACGCCGGCTTCGCGGCCCTCGCTTCGACCATGAATTGCACGGTCGAGCCCGGCGATGAGGTGATCTTCCTCACCCCGCCGTGGTTCTTCTACGAGTTCCAGATCGTTGTTGCGGGCGGCACCGCGGTCCGGGTTGCGATGGAGCCACCGGCCTTCGACATTCCGCTGGCCGGGATCGCCGCGGCCATTACCAATCGGACCCGGGCGGTCCTGCTGAATCATCCGCACAACCCGTCCGGGCGCGTCTACCCGGCGGAGGATCTCCAGGCGCTGGCGTCGGTCCTGACCGAAGCGTCGGAACGAATTGGCCGCCCCATCTACCTGATCAGCGACGAGCCGTACAACCGGATCCTGTTCGACGGGCGCACCTACCACACGCCCGCCGAGTTCTATCCGAACACGATCATCACCTACTCGTACGGCAAGACCCTTCTCGCCCCCGGCCAGCGCATCGGCTACATCGCCGTACCGCCGACCATGCCGGGCCGGCGTCAGCTGATGGCGGACCTGTTCGTGGCGCAGTTGGCGACGGGCTACGCCTTCCCGAACGCGCTGCTGCAGCACGCCATCGAAGACCTCGAGAAAATGAGCATCGACATCGCGGCCATGCAGGCTCGCCGTGATCGGCTGGTGCCCGCTCTGCGCGAGATCGGCTACGAGACGACCATGCCCGAGGGCACCTTCTACGTCATGGCCCGCGCGCCGATGACCGATGACGTCGCCTTCACCGACATCCTTGCCCGGCACATGGTGCTGGTCCTCCCCGGATCGGTGGTCGAGGTCCCCGGTTGGTTCCGGATCAGCCTGACCGCGACCGATGAGATGGTCGAGCGCGGCATCCCCGGCTTTGCCGCCGCCTGGGCCGAGGCCACCGCCTCCAGTTAGGGCCCTGGTCAAGGGCCTTGATGACCCGCACCGCCATCTTCGGCCGGACCTTGATTACCCGGATGGGTCGAACGGTCAAGAAAGAGGCGCGGCAGGCCGGAAATCGGTCGCAAACTGACCGTTCGAGTCACTCGGTGAATATTCGGACCCGATTACGCGCGGGGCAGGTCCCATGTTGGCCGAATGACCCACCCAGGTAATCACCGGTGGCACCATGGGGATCCCGGTCGCGGCAGAGCGTGCAATACGATGGCGGTCGAGAGGAGGTGGCCATGGCCGATCCGGTAGGCGAGATCATCGGGGACTATCGGGCGTTCGCCGCACAACAGTGTGACCGCCTGCTCTCCCGGGGCATTGACATCCGCCCGTACCCGCTCAGCCACCTCGCCGTCCGCGTACCGGAGTGGGACCAGTACGTCCACCTGCGGACCCTGCTCGAACGCCACGCGACCGCGAACGCCGAGAACGTCTGGAACGGGCGACCGATCTCCAAGATCGTGCTCGCTGAGCCGCTCGAAGTCCTGGACGGGACTCCGGTCTCGCTCATCGAGCTCATCCCCCCGGTCCACCAGCGCGTCTACAAGATGGGCCTCGAGCACCTCGGGGTGGTCGTCGGCGAGGAGGTCGACGCGTTCTCGCGCGAGCACCGCGCCGCGTTGACCGGGCAGCAGTTCCAGAGCCCCGGCTTCGAGCCGTACTACGTGCTGTTCGAGGACTTCACCCATGTGAAGTTCTACCGGATCTCGCTCTACGACGGCTGCGTCCTCCAGGGGGCCAAGTTCGATGGCATCGTCCACGTCGAAGACTGGGTCCCGCAGCGTCTCGTGACCGCGACCGGCCCGAACCCTCTGCCGCGGTAACTGACCGCCCCAGCCCGCTCGCGCTCGACACGGCCACACGCCCCGGGGCGCTGGTACTTTCGGCTGGCGCGGCAGGACTTGACCGTGGACCGATGCGAACCGGAAGGTGAGGCATGACCAACGCCCGCCGCCGCTCCCTCCTGATCTCATTCGTCGTTGTCCTGACGGTTGCCCTGCCAACCTCGATCG
>JAHFBB010000009.1 GCA_023250255.1 Chloroflexota bacterium
CTGGGCGCGTTGGCAAGCCACCAGTTTTCCGATGTCCCAGACTCGAACCCATTCCACGTCGATATCGACGCCCTGGTCGATTCGGGGGTAACAAGCGGCTGTGGCGGCGGCAACTACTGCCCGAGCGCTTTCGTCACCCGGGAGCAGATGGCCGCCTTCCTCAATCGGCTCGGCGCGCTCCAGGTCGGGAAGACCCCGGTCGTCAACGCCACCAAGGTCGACGGACTCGACTCCAGCCAGTTCGCCCGCAGCGACCTTGCCGCCACCGGCCATGTGAACTGCCTCGGCAGCGACATGGGTCCGCACGTATCCAGCCAGGCATACGCAACATCAGGAGCCCAGCGCTACCTCACCGCGGGCATCGGTTATCTGAGTTGCAATGTCAGCCTGCCCAACGGTGCGACCGTCACCGCGCTCCACGCGTCCGTGACCGATCTCACCACCACGGGAGGCGTGGACTGCGAGCTGACCCGCGGAGACGCGGCCGGCACCCCTGAAAACCTCGCGGCGACGGCGTATACCGGCGACATCGAAGTGCCCGGTAATACCACCTTGACCACGTCCGCCATTACCAATGCGGTCATCAACAACGCAATCTATGGCTACTTCGTCCGTTGCTACCTGACCGAGGCCACGGCGGATCTCGCGCTCAACAAAGTCTCGGTCGAGTACACCGTCAGCGGTCTTCCAGTCGAATAGATCCGCCGAGGGCTCCTCCTTGGCTCCGGCCCTGCTTTCAGCCGGGCGGAGGTGGGAACGGGTGGTCCGGCGCTTCATCCACCTTCGTCCAGGTGGTGACATGAATATCGAAGGTCGGCTCGAAGCCGGGGTCGTTCGTGAATCCAACCTTGCGGATAACGACTTCGGCGTTGGCGGCGGCGAGGTCGATGGTCAGAGAAAGCGTCCCTGACCCGATCCACGTGTCTCCGGGATTCGTGACATCACCAATCTTGTGGGGACTCGCCGAAAGCGTCGCCCACACCCCGTTGATCGTGAAATCCGCCGTCAGGTGCCCATAGAACACATACGAAAAGGTCGCGTTCTGCCCGACGAACCACAGGCAGTTGCCGAACTGTCGGAACTCGTACGGCCCCAGGTCATCCCCAAGCCAGGAGCCGGTCAGGTCCACCAGCTCGCCGGACGGCAGGCGCAGGTCGAGGGGTTTGCAGCTTGCCCGTGCTTCCGCGCTGGCCGACGGTATTGCCGGTGACCCGGTGGGGATGGCCGACGGACTGGAGGCCAACGAACAGCCGGCCAGCAGCCCAACCAGCGCCAGACCGACAGCCGCCCGGCGCCAATTCATCAGTCCTGGTCCACGAACTCCATGTCGATCTGAGCGCGCTGGAGCTTGCCGGAATAGTCGATGTACACGCTCTTCCACTCGGTGTAGAAGTCGAGCGCGGTCTGGCCGATCTCCCGATGGCCGTTGCCGGTGGCCTTGGTACCGCCGAATGGCAGGTGCGCCTCGGCACCAATGGTCCCGTGGTTGACGTACCCCTGGCCGGAGTCGAAGTCGCGGATGGATCGGAACGCCAGGCCGACGTCATTGGTGAAGAGCGAGGTCGACAAGCCGTAGGGGACCGAGTTCACGACCTCCACTGCCTCCTCCCAGGTGTCGACCGGGATCACGGCCGTCACCGGCCCAAAGATCTCCTCCTGGGCAATGCGAGCATCGCCCTTCACGCCCGCGAAGACCGTCGGCTCGAAGAACGAGCCCTTGGCAAGGTCGCCGTCGCGTGCCGGATGCCCGCCAATGACCAGCTCGGCCTCCGCGGAGCCGATCTCAACGTAGGAGCCGATGCGCTCGACGGCCCGCTCGTTGATGACCGGTCCAACATCGGTCGTGGCAAGGAGTCCATCGCCGAGTGCAAGCTTGGCCACCCGATTGCGGAGCTTCTCGACGAACTGGTCATGCACTGACCGATGGATCACGATCCGGCTGGCCGCCGTGCAGCGTTGGCCAGAGGTACCGAAGGCGGACCAGACGACGCCGTCCAGGGCGAGGTCGAGATCTGCATCTGACCAGATGACGATCGGGTTCTTGCCGCCGAGTTCAAGGCTGACGCGCTTGAGCGTCTTCGCCGCCCGGCTCGAGATGTCCACCCCGGTCTCGGTGTGGCCGGTGAAACTGACGAGCTTGACATCGGGGTGCTCGACCAGCGGATGGCCGACCGCATCGCCCGAACCGGTCACGACGTTGACCACTCCTTCGGGGATGCCGCCTTCGAGGAGGAGCTCGGTGAATCGCAGCATGCAGGCAGGCGTGTCCGACGCGGGCTTCATGACCGCGGTGTTGCCGCAGATCAGGGCCGGGAACAACTTCCAGGCCGGAATGGCGACCGGGAAGTTCCAGGGCGCGATGATGGCCGCCACCCCGATGGGCTTGCGGATGGCCATCGCAAACTTGTCCGGCATCTCCGAGGGAACGGTGTAACCGAACAGGCGGCGCCCCTCGCCGGCCATGTAGTAGGCGACGTCAATGGCCTCCTGGACGTCCCCCCGGGACTCGGCAAGGACCTTGCCCATCTCCCGGGTCAGCAGGCGCGACAGCTCCTCCTTGTGCTCGGTCAGGATCCGGGCGACCTTGAACAGGATCTCGCCGCGCTTGGGAGCCGGCATGAGTGACCAGGCCGGAAAGGCGGCCTTCGCCGCGGCCACGGCAGCGTCGACATCTTCGTGCCCACTTGCGGCGAACTCACCGATCACGTCGTCACGGTTCGCGGGGCTGGTCGAGGTGAAGGTCTTGCCAGAGCGGGCGGGCACCCATTCGCCGGCGATGAGGTTGTGATACGTCGCGGACGTGGCGGTGGTCACGAATTGAGGGCCTCCTGAGGGTGGACGATTGTCGGGTCAGTGACTGCCGTCGGGGTCGAGCAGCCGAATCCGCTGGGCGAGGACATCGAGGACCTTGAGCCGGACCTCGGGGAACTCATCCATCAGGACATGGAAGTTGCCGTGGCTGATGACCAGCAGCGCGCTGGGTTCGGTGAGGGTGACGGTCGCCATCCGCGGGCCCTCGGCGTAGATGGACATTTCACCCACGATCGACCCGCGACCCAGATTGGCCAGCACCCTGCCGTTCCGCTCGACCAGCAGGTTGCCGGTCACGACCACGAACGCCTCGGTGCCTGGATCGCCCTGGCTCCACAACACCCGCTGGGCGGGCAGGTCCACCTCATCGGTCAGTTGGCCAAGGCGCTCGAGGTGCTTGTGATCAAGATCGGCGAACAGGGGCAGCGACTTGAGCATCTCGAGTTTCTGGTCAGCAGGCGCCATGACGGTTCCTCGATGAGTGGGTGGTGAGTGGCGCGAGCATAGCGGTCAGGTCCGCCGACGGAAAGGACGGCCGCTGACGCTTTCCCATTGCGCCTCGGCGAACACACCGACAAGATCCTCGTCGAGGCGGGCCTGACCGCGACCGAGATCGCAGTCCTGCGCGGGTCGGCGCCTTCCGCCAGGCCTCGAGCACCAAATCGCAGCCACATTGACCGAAGGCATGATCAGGCCGCGAAATCTGCCTCGGACGCGCCGCGATCGTGCTCAGCCTGGACCGCCGGCACGCCCGCCCCGCGCCTAGCAGCAACTCGGCTGCGAATTGGCAACCGGTGGGGGTCAGGGGCGGGTCATGCGGCCCACGTCGAGCACGCGGTCCAGGTCCTCGAGGCTGATGGCGCCGTGCTCGACATGGCCGCGGGCAATGACCACCTCCCGCATGGACCGATTCTCGGCAAGAGCCTGCTTGGCAATGGAGACCGCCTCCTCGTAGCCGAGAAACGGATTGAGCGCGGTGGCCAGGGCGGGCGACCCCTCGGCGTAGGCCCGGGCGCGGTCGGCGTTGGCGGTGATCCCGGTCACGCATCGGTCGGCAAAAACGCGCGATGCGGTCGACAGCAGGCGGATCGATTCGAGCACGTTGCGCGCCAGGACCGGCAGCATGACGTTCAACTCGAAGTTGCCCGCGGCGCCGCCGAAGGCCACGGCCGCGTCGTTGCCAATCACCTGGGCGCAGACCATGGACAGTGCCTCGGCCCGGACCGGGTTCACCTTGCCGGCATGATGCTGCTCCCCGGCTGGAGGTCCGGCAGGTGGATCTCCGCCAGGCCCGCACGAGGCCCCGATCCCATCCAGCGGATGTCGGTCGCGATCTTATACAGACCGATGGCGATCGTCCGCAGCTGGCCGCTCAGCTCCACCAGCCCGTCCCGCGCGCCCTGGGCCTCGAAGTGGTTGCGGGCCTCGGTCAGCGGCAGCCCGGTGGTCTGGCGCAGCTCCCCGATGACGGCCGCCGCGAACCCGGGCGGGGAGTTGAGACCGGTGCCCACCGCCGTCCCGCCGAGGGCCAGCTCCGCCACGCGAGGGAGCGTCGACTCGTGGGGGCCAGATCGATGGATGGTGAGGTGTGGAACCCGATTGTAGGCAGGCGAATGGGCGGGGTGGCGTCACGGACTCACCGATGCCAGTTCGGCCTCGAGTTGGACGGGTTCCGACGCCACAGTCACATCGGTGGCGCTCGCGAACTCCGCAGCCTCGCTCCACCACTCCAAGGCGTAGGACGACCCCGGCGGCGGTTCGAAGGCGACTCGGTACAGCCCCTGAGGCAGGTAGATGAGGAAGAAGCCCTGCTCGCCGGTAACGCCCACTCCCCCGATGCGGCAGCAGGGGGTATCTCCGGCGAGGTACGCCACAACTCGCACGCCCGCCACCGCGTCCGTGAACTGCGTTGGGCCGGATCGGACCTCACCCCCGATGGCGGTCACCGGAACCATCGCGATGTTGATGCCGTCCAGCGCTCGATCGACACTCAATGGCGTGGCCTGAAAGACCGTCTGGTCATTGCTCCAGAAGCGCCGCTGGGTGCCCTCGGGCTCATTTGCGTAGATCACATACGAGCCTGACGGCACGGTGAGGCTGTACCGCCCCGCCGCATCGGTCGTAGCCCGGTCCTCTTGCTCGAACGCGTCGCCAAACCCACCGTAGATGATGATCGAATTCAGCTTGAGGGCACTCACCTGGATGCCCGCGAGTGGCGCCCCGGAGAGGCCACTTGAGACCCTACCTTCGATGACCTGGCCTGGCCCCAGCGTGATGTCGATGGGGCCGCCGCCCACATCAGCGAGCGCCATCATCCTTTCGGTCGGCAATGCCCCGGGATACGGAAAGCCCGTATTCGTCATCGCGACGAACACGAAGCCAGGAGGCAGCTCCAGGGTGAGGAACAGCGCCGGGGTGTTTCCGCCCATCGCTCCCGCCGGCCATGCGAGGAAGGTCAACGTGTAGGCGCCCCTCTCATCGGTGACCGCAGTCGCCTCGGGAGGATCTGGCTGCCCGGGTGGCGGCAACGAGCGGCCGCGTATACGTACGCCCGAGACGGGCAGGCCGGTGCCGGCCACGGCGGCCGTTCCGCTGATAGAACCTGTGACCAATGCCGGGGCCGATGTGGATTCTGTTGGCGAGGCCTGCGACGACCCAGTGCTCGGAGTCGCGGATGGCGATGGGCCAGCGCAAGAGCTCACAACCATCAGCAGCGCCGCGCCCGCTAGTCGCGTCGCTCGTCGCTTCGTCGTCCCTCGCCGGTTAACCACGAGCCCAGCCTACTCCTGCTATTTCCCCGGCCGCGTCATCCCCATGACGTCGAGCAGTCGGTCCAGCTCTTCCAGCGAGATGTTCCCTCTCTCGACGTGGCCGCGCTCGATGACGACCTGCCGGATGCTCTTCCGCTCGGCGAGGGCCTGCTTGGCGATGCTCGCCGCCTCCTCGTAACCGAGGACCGGATTGAGCGCCGTCGCCACCGCGGGTGACCCCTCGGCGAACTCACGGACGCGGGACTCGTCCGCAGTGATGCCGCGGACGCATCGGTCTGCAAACAGGACCGATGTGCTGGCCAGCAGCCGGATGGACTCCAGCACGTTGCGGGCCAACATGGGCAGCATGATGTTCAGCTCGAAATTGCCTGCCGCGCCGCCGAAGGCCACCGCCGCGTCGTTGCCGATGACCTGGGCGCAGACCATGGACAGCGCCTCGGGGATGACCGGGTTCACCTTGCCGGGCATGATGCTGCTCCCCGGCTGGAGGTCCGGGACGTGGATCTCGGCCAGGCCGGCGCGCGGGCCGGATGCCATCCAGCGGATATCAGTCGCGATCTTGTACAGACCGATGGCGATGGTCCGCAGCTGTCCGCTCAACTCGACCAGTGCATCCTGCGCGCCCTGGGCCTCGAAGTGATTGCGGGCCTCGGTCAGCGGCAGGCCGGTGGAGCTGCGCAACTGTTCGATGACAGCCGAAGCAAATCCGGCCGGGGCGTTGATCCCGGTACCTACCGCTGTTCCACCAATCGCCAGTTCGCCGACCCGCGGCAGCGTGTCGCGCAGGCGATCAATGCCGTGGCGCACCTGGGCGGCATAGCCACCGAATTCCTGGCCCAGGGTCACCGGCGTGGCGTCCATCAGGTGGGTCCGGCCGGCCTTGACGACATCGACGAACTCGGTCGCCTTCGCCTCGAGCGCCTCGGCCAGGGCAGTCAGCGCCGGAACAAGTTCCCCGACCACTGCCCCCGCGGCCGCCAGATGGATGGCCGAGGGAAAGACATCATTACTCGACTGGCTGGCGTTGACCTGATCGTTCGGATGGACCGATGCGCCCAGCCGCTCACCGGCAAGGGTGGCGATCACCTCGTTGGCGTTCATGTTGCTGCTCGTGCCGGAGCCGGTCTGGAAGACATCGATTGGGAACTCGGCGTCCCAGCGGCCGGCGGCGACCTCGTCGGCGGCCGTCGCGATTACGGCGGCCGCATCGGTCTGCAGGATCCCCAGCTCGCCATTGACCCGCGCGGCAGCAGCCTTGATCTGGCCCAGCGCGGCGATCAGGCGCCGGTCAATGGTGCTGCCACTGATCGGGAAATTGTCGACCGCGCGCTGGGTGGTGGCTCCCCACTTCGCGTCGCGGGGAACCTGGACATCGCCCATCGAGTCGTGTTCCGTTCGAGTTTCGCCTTCGGTCATCGGTCGAAATTCCGACCGGTTTCGGGAATGGGCATCCGGATGAACGGCGGAACCAGGTAGGGCAGAGCCCCGGCCTGCAGGTCGCGCAGGATGTCGGCCGCCTGCCCGATCAGCTCGGTCACGCCAATACCGCCGTGGACCGGCTCGTACCCGCGCAGCTTGGCGATGCCCTCGGCCAGCTTGTTCCGTGCACCACGCGGATTGCGCCGCTGCAGATGCAGCAGGCCCGCGGCGATCTGGATCAGGCCCTGGTAGAAGTCGCGCTCGCGATCCTCCGCGGCACGCCAGATAGTTTCCCATGCCTCATGGGCGTGCCAATACCGGGCGCCGTTGAACAGGGAGATGCCTTCGCGGAAGAGCCGATCCACCTCAGCCGGCGCGAGTGCCGGTTTCCGGCCCCGACCAAGGGTCTCCGTGGCAGGAACCGCATCGGTCCTGGCTGTCTTCCGTCTTGCCGGACGTTTCGTCTGGGTCACGATCGCGATCGTACAGCGGCAGTCCACGCCTGCGCCGCGCGGCCAGACTCCCTCAATCCTCCGCAGGTCGTTCACAATTCATCCACAACCGACCCGCATGGTGGGTGGCACGGATCGCTGCCGCGGTCCTTCCATCAGCAAGGAGAGCCCTCTTCCATGCACGTCTTCGGTCGCCTTCTCGCCTTCTTCCTGCTACTCGGCATCCTCGTCGCCGGCGGGGTCGCCGTGTACAACGCCGGTGTCAACGCCGGCATCGCTGCCGATCTCGGCAATGCCATTGCCTCCGGCGGCGCGGTGCCGGTCCCCTGGTACCCTGGTCCATACCTCGCCCATCCGTGGGGATTCGGCTTCTTCGGAATCCTGTTCGGGATCTTCTTCCTGTTCCTGATCTTCGGCCTGCTGCGGGCCGTCATTGGCGGTGGGCACCACGGTCGCTGGCACCACGACCAGGGCGGTTCGAAGCGCGACGGCTGGCAGTCGCACCTGAACGAGTGGCATGACGCCCAGCATGCCGGTACCCCACCAAGCCCACCGACCAGCTGACTGACCGATGCGGACGGGCGGCCCCGGCCGCCCGTCCCTCTACCATGCCCGCCATGGCCCGGATCCTGGTCGTCGATGACGAACCGAAGATCGCCCGCCTGGTTGTGGACTATCTCGAGCAGGCGGGCTTCGCTGTTTCGGTCGCTCGCGACGGCGAGGAGGCTCTGCGGCGGGCGCACCAGCAGCGGCCCGACCTGATCGTCCTCGACCTGGGTCTGCCGCGAATCGACGGACTGGAGGTCACCCGCCGGCTGCGCCGGGATTCGGGGGTGCCGATCATCATGCTGACCGCGCGCGACGACGAGACGGACAAGATCGTCGGTCTCGAACTCGGAGCCGACGATTACGTCACCAAGCCATTCAGCCCCCGCGAGTTGACCGCTCGCATTCGTGCCCTACTCCGCCGGCACAGCGGCGACGCCGAGGCGGAGGTCATCCGCACCGGCGACCTGGTGCTCGATCTGCCGCGCCTGCGGGCCGAGGTCGGTGGGCGGGTCATCCCACTGACCGCGACCGAGTTCGGGTTGTTGGCGGCCCTCGCCCGCCAACCGGGGCGGGTCTTCACCCGCTCCCAGTTGCTCGACGCCATTCACGGGGTCGCTTTCGAGTCGTATGAGCGGGCGATCGACGCGCACGTGAAGAACATCCGCCGCAAGCTCGAACCCGATCCGCGGTCGCCCCGCCACCTGCTGACGGTCTACGGCGTCGGCTACCGGTTGACCGATGCCTGACCAACATTGGCGCCATGGGCGCCATCGGCCGCCCTGGTGGCCGGACGACGAGCCCTGGCCACCGACAGGCCCCGAGCAGGCTGCGAACTGGAGCCATGCGCGCGGCAACTTCATGTGGCGCATCGGCTGCTTCTTCGCGTTCCTGTTCGTGGGCGTCATTGGTCTGACGGTCGTGCTGTCGTGGGTCATCGGTAGCGCGTTCAACTCCGGCAATCCGTGGGCCGTGATCTTGGTCATCGGTCTGGTGCTGTTCGTGCTGTTCGGGGTCCTTGGTCGGGCGGTCCGACGGACGGCGCGTCCGGTGGGCGACCTCATCGAAGCGTCGGGCCGGGTGGAGGTCGGGGATTTCAGCACCCGCGTGCCCGAACGCGGCCCCCGCGAGGTTCGCGCGTTGGTGCGCGCCTTCAACGCCATGAGCGCCCGGCTCGAGGAGGCCGAGGGCCAGCGCCGCTCGGCCCTGGCCGACGTGTCGCATGAGCTGCGGACACCGCTGGCCGTGATCCAGGGCAATGTCGAGGCCATCCGCGACGGCGTGTACCCGGCCGATGCCGAGCACCTCGAACCGATCCTGGACGAGATCCGGGTCATGGAGCGCCTGATCGAAGATCTGCGCACGTTGAGCCTGGTCGACGCGGGAGGTCTGGTCCTCCATCGCGAACCGACCGATCTCGGCCAACTGCTGACCGACCTGACCGATGCCTACCAAGCACAGGCGGCCCAGGCCAGTGTCGACCTGAACGCAGCCGTCCCCGACGAGCCGCGGACCTTCGATCTGGACCCTGCCCGAATGCGCGAGGTCATCGCCAACCTCGTGACCAATGCGCTCCGCCATACCCCCGCCGGAGGGTCCGTGGAACTCGCCTTGACCTTGGCCGGGGGCGAGGCGGAGGTCACGGTGATCGACACCGGCAGTGGCATGGCCGCAGCCGACCTCGAGCACGTGTTCGACCGGTTCTATCGGTCTGCCGACTCCCCCGGCAGCGGCCTCGGCCTGTCGATCGCTCGCGACCTGGTCGTAGCTCATGGCGGAGTCATCACTGCCACTTCGGAGCCGGGCAAGGGCACTACGGTCCGCGTGGTGTTGCCAGGACAGGTTCCAAACTCGGACACCTAGGACCCCGTCACCGGCGCGTTCGCCTATCCTTCCGCGATGCGGCTCACCGTGATCGGGGGGAGTGGCGGGTACCCGGGTCAGGGCCGGCCGTGCAGCGGCTACCTCGTCGAGGCCGATGGCTTCACCCTCCTCCTTGACCCCGGATATGGGGTTGCCACAGCGCTCTCGATCAGTGACGGGCTCAGGTTCGATGCGGTGCTCGTCAGCCATGCGCACCCTGATCATTGCGCCGACCTGAATCCGATTCTCCGAGCCCGGGTGTGGGCGGACCATCCCCTGCCGCCACTCCCCGTTTACGCATTGCCAGGCGCCCTCGACGCGGTCCTGGCTCTCGATCGACCCGATCTGCTGGCCGGCTCGTACCTGCTTCGCGACCTGGACCCCAGCGGGGACCTGAGCATTGGGCCGTTCCAGATTCTGACCGCGCCCCTCCCCCATCCGCGACCCAACCTCGGGTTCCGCTTCAGCGTCGGCCGCCGATCCCTGGTCTACACCGGTGACTGCGGCCCCTCGGAGGAGCTGATCCACTTGGCTGATGGCGCCGACCTCCTCTTGGCAGAGGCCTCCTTCGCCGGGATCGTTCCGCCGGAGATCGTCGGCTCGCTGTCGAGCGCGGCCGATGTCGGCCGCGAGGCCGCGACCGGCGGAGTGCAGCGCCTAATCCTCACCCACCTCCTGCCGGAGACCAACGAGGCCGCTGCAGTAGCGGCGGCGGCGCAGTACTTTGCAAGTCCGATCGCCGTGGCGCGCCCGGGTCTCGTCGTCGTGACCTGATCAGCCCCAGTCGTCGGGCACATTGCGCCACTACCGAATTGGCCCCCGGCTGGAAACCTCCTTGTGGAAGATCTCCGAGTTGCGCGCCAGGCGGTGCCAGGCGTCAGCCGATGCGGATCATCTTCTTATTCACGAACTCGTCGGCGCCAAAGCGGCCAAGCTCACGGCCCGAGCCCGAGCGCTTGATCCCGCCGAACGGCAGTTCGGCGCCGTCGGCGAGCACGACGTTCACGAACACCATGCCGGCCTCGATGCCGTCGGCGACGCGGAGCGCCTGCTCGTGGTCGGTGGAGTAGACGTACGAGCCCAGGCCGAACGGGGTGTCGTTGGCGATGCGTACGGCGTCGGCCTCGTCCTTCGCGCGGAACAGCAGTGCGACCGGGCCGAAGAACTCCTCCTGGGAGGCGGGGTTCTCGGGAGTGACATCGGTCAGCACGGTCGTCTGGAAGAACGCGCCGTTGCGGGTCCCACCGTGCACGAGCGTCGCGCCGTGCTCGACCGCGCGCTTCACCTGGTCGTCGACGCGCTCGGCGGCCTTCAGCGAGGAAAGCGGGCCGAGCGCTGTGTCGGCCGACGTTGGATCGGTGGCCTCGATGTCGGCGATCTTGGCGGTGAACTTCGCCAGGAAGGGCTCGTACAGCTCGTCGGCGACGATGAAGCGCTTGGCCGCGTTGCACGACTGGCCGCTGTTGTCGAGGCGGGCGTCGACCGCGTTCTGCACCGTGGCGTCGAGGTCGTCGGTCGAAAGCAGGATGAAGGGGTCCGAGCCGCCGAGCTCGAGCACGACCTTCTTCAGGTGGCGGCCGGCGATCTCGGCGACCGCGGCGCCGGCGCGCTCGGAGCCGGTGAGCGAGACGCCCTGTACGCGAGGGTCCGCGATGACCCGCTCGATCTGGTCGTGCGAGGCATAGATGTTCACGTACGCGCCACTCGGGAAGCCCGCGTCGAGGAAGATCCGGTGCATCGCGGCGGCGGATTCGGGGCACTGCTCGGCGAGCTTGAGCAGGATCGTGTTGCCGATGATCAGGTTCGGGCCGGCGAATCGGGCGACCTGGTAGTACGGGAAGTTCCACGGCATGACGCCCAGCAGCACCCCGAGCGACGAGCGGCGGATAACCGCCGAGCCATCGCCCGCGAGGAGTTGGATCGGCTCGTCTTTCAGGAAGTCCGGCGAATGGTCTGCGTAGTACTCGTAGATCGCCGCCGCGAAGTCGACCTCGCCGAGCGCCTGCCCGATGGGCTTGCCCATCTCGCGCACGATGATCTCCGCGAGCTCCTGGCGGCGCTCGGTGTGCAGTTCGCTGACGCGGCGGATGCCGGCTGCACGCTCCGCGACGGTGGTCGACCGCGACCAGCTGCGGTGCGCGTCATCGGCCGCGGTGATGGCGGCCTCGAGTTGGGCGTCGGTGATGGTGTCGTAGGTCTTGACCGTCTCGCCGGTGGCGGGATTGGTCACGGCATAGCTCATCGTGTGGGTCTCCTTGTCAGTGGACCACGCCAGAGCCGGTCTGCCATGAGGCAGCCCGCCCGGGGGCGGGTTGGTGGGCTGGGGCGATTCTACTCGCGGTTTCGAACCGGGCGGAAGCCCCCATCGGCCGCGCGAGCCATCACAAACAGCAGGTCGGCCAGCCGGTTGAGGTACGGCATGACCTG
>JAHFBB010000010.1 GCA_023250255.1 Chloroflexota bacterium
CTCCGCCGGCAGGGCGAGCGCCCGCGACTGCTGTACACCATCGCCACCTTCCGCAACCCAACCGGCTCCACCCTGCCGGCGGACCGACGCGCCGCCCTGGTGGCCTTCGCCGCGGCGAACGAGCTGTGGATCGTCGAGGACGACACGTACCGCGAGCTGGCCTACGACGGGCCATCGCCACCGTCCCTGTGGGCGCTCGATTCGGCGGGGGTCGTGGTCCGCGCGGGGACGTTCGCCAAGTCCGTCGCGCCGGGGCTACGGGTGGGCTATCTCACCGCGCCGGCCGCGGTGATCGAACGGATGGCGAACAGCGGACTGCTCGATTCGGCCGGGGGGACGACCCATTTTGCCGCCCTGGTCGTGGCCGAATACGCCGCCGCGGGTGACTATGCCGCCCAGATCGAGCGATTCCGCGCCGCCTACCGCGCCCAGCGCGACGCGCTCCTCGCCAGCCTTGCGGCTAACCTCCCCCAGGGCTCCCGCTGGACGACCCCCGCCGGCGGCTACTTCACCTGGATCGACCTGCCGCCGGGGCTCCGGGTCGCCGCGGTGGCCGACGCCGCGTCCGCCGAGCGCGTCGAGTTCATCACTGCCGGCGCCTTCTACGTGGACCGGTCCGCGGCCCCCGAGGCGCTGCGCCTCGCCTTCAGCATGTACCCGCCCGACGAACTGGCCGAAGCCGGCCGGCGCCTGGGTGCCGCCCTGCGCGCTGCGATTGATTCGTAGCCAGCCGTAAAGACCGAGGTGGAGCCATCAGCCTCACGCGACAGTGATGTCGCGGTAGCCGTCCAGGTTCCGGCCGCCGGTGCAGGGAATGGTCCAGGACGCCCGGGCGATACCGGGAATGGCGGGGATCGTCCAGGTGAACGAGGCATGCGTCCATCCGCCCGCATCGGGGGCGCTGGCGTACCGGGTACCGATGACGACGGTCGATCCATCGGCGTATTTGACTGACAGGACAACCTTCTGGCCCTGGGGCAGTCCTTGGATGTCGATAGTGGCATTTTGTCCAGCCGTCACCGAGTTCGGAGCGTTGACCGCGTAGCCATTGGGTTCCGGCAGGCACGGGAGAATGCCGGTGGAAGGCGCCGGCGTCGGAACCGGCGTCGGAACCGGCGTCGGGGCAAGTGTCGGTTGGGGTGAGGGAGTTGGCGTCGGCGTCGGCGTCGGCGACATCGTGGGAGTCGGGGCTTGGGTCGGGGACTGGAGGAGGGTGAGCGTCGGGCTCGGAGAAGTGCCGACCTCCTGGCTCGTGCTGGCCGCTGGCAGCTCGGAAGCCGAAGGGGAGGGGCTGCTGTCAGGGTCGCGGGACCCTTGGCGATTCAGGAGCAGGAATCCGAGAACGCCAACAATCAGCAGGACGGCGAAATACGTGGACCACCGGCGGAGATCCGTCATGCAACCCCTCTAGGCGGACTTCAAGCCTACGGCACCCTGACGATCTAATCGACCCAAAACCGGGACGCCGAGCGTGTTCCAGGTTGATCGTGGAACCGCAACCATCTGACACTGCTGCTAGCCTTTCCGTGTGACCGATGCCGCCGATACCACGACCCTCGCCCAGCGGGTCCGCAGGTTCATCTTCGATACGTTCCTCGAACGAAGCGCTCCCCCGGTGGTCGAGGAGGTGATGACGGCCTTCGGCCTGTCCCGGGACGAGACCATCGGTGTCTTCCGCGAGCTCGACGCGGCCCGGCACATTGCCCTCGTGAAAGGCACGGCCCGAATCTTGATGGCGTTCCCATTTGCGGCGATCGCCACCCCCTTCCGGGTCACCATCGGCGACCGCGAGTACTTCGCCAACTGCGCCTGGGACGCGGTCGCCTTCCACGCCATGCTCGGCCAGGACGTGCGGGTGGACTCGTTCTGCCATCACTGCGCGGAGCCAATCGCCATTGAACTGAGCGCTGGCCACGCCGTTCGGGTGGAGCCCGCTGGGACGATCGTCTACCTCGCCCTTCGGCCGACCGAATGGTGGGAGAACATCACGACCACCTGCGCGAACACCATGGTCTTCTTCGCCTCGACCGAACACCGCGACGCATCCGACCTGTGTGCCCCTCCCGAGCAGGCGGCCTCGCTGACCCCCGACCTGACCCACGCCCTCAGCCAGCCGATCTACGGTTCGAAGTTCGACCTCGACTACCAGCGCCCCGGGCGCGATGCCCTGCTCGCCCACTTCGCCGCCCTCGGCCTCACCGGTCCGTACTGGACCCTCTGACGCCAGCCGGCGGCTACCTGTCGGCCACCTGGATGCCGACCGCGTTCCCGGGTCCCAGCCCAATCGGGTTCCGCGGCCGCAGACCGGCAGCGGTACACCAGTCGGCCATCTCCGCGTAGTTCCACGTCCCGGCCTCGCTGGTCAGGGCGAAGTAGAAATCGAAGAAGGCGTTGATGAAGCCGGCCTGGGCGGGCCGGGCTGATCGGATGACCTCGCCAATGGCCAGTACCCCTCCGGGCCGCAGCGCGCGGGCCGCGCGGGCAACCAGCCGGCGGTTGGTGGCGTCGTCGAAGTGGTGGACCAGGCTCATCATGAACACCAGGTCGTACCGCTCCTCGCCGAGATCGTCGGTCAGGGCGTCTCCGGCCTGGTGGACCACCCGGTCACCCATCCCCTCCCGGGCCAGGATCGGTGCGGCCTGGTCGACGGCCGCGGGAAGGTCGAAGACGGTCGCCCGCAACTCGGGATAGCGCCGACAGAAGGCCACCGAGAAGTAGCCGTGCGACCCGCCGATGTCGATCATCTCCCGCGCGCCGGCGGGCATCGGCGTCTTGCGGGCGACGGTGCCGGCGATGAAGGTCGCCTGGGCGCGCATGCCGTTCTGGTAGAGGCTCCAATCGGCAGGACTCATGGAGCCGTGAACATCGAGCGGGGTGCCGGTCCGGACGAACTCGTCGAATTGATCGATCCATTTCCACTCGAGCGCCTTCATGCTGATCATTCCCTTGATCGAGCCGGGGGCATCGGCCAGCAGCCACTTCCGGGAGAGTCCGGACAGGGCGTATTCGCCGTTCCGCTCCTTCAGGTAGCGCGAGGCGACCATCATGTTCATCAGTCGTTCGGTCGCCCCGGCATCGGTACCGCAGGCGTTCGCCACGGCCGAACCGCTGCGCGGGCCATCCTTCAACGCCTCGAAGATCCCCAGGTCGCTGGCCGTTGCCAGGGCGCGGCCAAACGCCGTGCCCCAGCCATCGAACATGGGCGTCGGGACCAGGCCCGACTTCAGAGCGGCCCACTCGAGTGGATTCTCGGCAATCATTCCAAAGCGCACGGGATCGCCTCCTGACGGTTGACGGGCAATCAGGGTACAAGCCACGGCACCTCGGTCCGCCTTCGATCCCGTTCCCGCGTGCGTGGGGCGGGCGTAATGGGGAAATAGTGCGTTCGGAGGGGGTTCTGGACGCCAGATGTGCGTGGGACGCACGCCCAGGGCCTGAGGTGCCCCGTGGGTCTCGGTTGTGCTCACCCGGCGCACGCGGGGGGATCTCCCGCCCCGCGTGAGCTGCCCGTCGGGCTGATGCGCTCGCGAAGATCGTGATGGATCACGTCGAAGTCAACGGACTCAGAATCGCCTACCAGCGCACCGGGAGCGGGCCGCCGGTCGTGCTTCTGCAGTGCTCAGCTCGCCCAGGACGGGGTGCCGTCATCGGCCGGGTCAGTGGTGAGCCGGATCACGTTCGTCCCGTCGAGGTCCATCAAGTAGACCTCCTCGTTGCCGTCCCGGGTGCTGACGAGGGCCAGTTGGGACCCGTCCGGGGAGAAGGTGGGCTCGACGTCATCGGCGGCATCGGTGGTCACCCGGATGACGTTGCTGCCATCGGCCTGCATGAGGTAGATCTCGAAGTTGCCATCGCGGTCGCTGGAGAAGGCGATCTGGCTTCCGTCAGCAGACCATACCGGCGCCTGGTCGCTGGCGCCATCGTCGGTGGTGAGCCGGAGGATGTCGGAGCCATCGACCGGGGTGACGTACAGCTCCCAGTTGACCCCGGCGAGGTCAGCCTCGAAGGCGATCTTCGATCCGTCCGGTGACCAGGCGGGCGAGAGGTCGTCGGTCGGGTCGGAGGTGACCTGCGCGATGCCCGTGCCGTCGGCGTTCATGACGTAGATGTCGGCGTTGCCGGCGCGATCGCTGGCAAAGGCGATCCGCATCCCGTCGGGGGACCAGGCCGGGAAGCCATCGCTGCCCGAGCCGTCGCTGATGAGCGCCGGCTCGCCTCCATCAACAGCCACGACGTACAGCTGGAAGTTCCCGCTGCGGTCGCTGGCAAACACAACCTGGCTGCCGTCGGGCGACAGGGCCGGCTGGGCGTCTTGCGCCGGGTTATCGGTGAGGCGGACCGGATCGGTGGCTTCTGCGGTGGCGAGATAGATCTCCGAGTTTCCGTCGCGTTCGCTGCTGAACGCGATCCGGCCGTCGAACGAGACCGCTGCCGAGGGCGACGGCTCGGCCGCGCTGGCAGATGGGGTCGCTGCCTCGCTGGCGGCGATCGACGGCTCGACCGATGGCGTGGCGGTGCTGCATGCCGCCAGCGCCAGGGCACCTGCGCTGATGAGGACGACTGGGATTCTCATGAGAACCTCCGCTTAACCACTGTGGCGCTGGCTGCGCCAGGCGGGATGGTCGGCCAGCTGGGTTGCGGGGAATCTGCAGCCGGCTTGCAGGTCGCTTGCAGCCGGAACTGGCCAAGTCGCGGAGTACGATCGGATTCGTGGAGTTCCGCGTGCTCGGTCCGCTCGAGGTCGTTGATCAGGGCGGCGATCCCGTGCCGCTCGGTGGCCGGCGACAGCGGTTGGTCCTCGCCTTTCTGATCCTCGAGGCGAATCGGGTCGTCGCCGTTGACACGCTGATCGATCGCATCTGGGGAGATGAACCACCGGATGCGGCGCGGGGCACACTGTCCGCCTACGTCTCCCGCCTGCGTCGGCTGCTGGGCTCGGATCGCATCCAGCCTCGGTCGCCCGGCTACGTCCTCCTGGCCGAGCGCTCGGAAGTCGACCTGCTGCGCTTCACCGACCTGATCGAGGCCGCCCGTCGTCAACGGACCGACCGGCAGGCGGCAGCGGACATCCTGGCCCAGGCTCTTGACCTCTGGCGCGGCGAGCCGCTGGCCGACCTCGCCGACCAGGACGCGATGCAACCAGTGATCACCCAGCTGGGGGAGCTGCGGCTTGGCGCGCTCGAGGATCGGATGGAGGTGGAGATCGCCCTCGGCCGCCATCGTGAATCGGTCCCCGATCTCGAACGACTCACCGCCGAGCACCCGCTGCGCGAGCGGCTGTGGGGTCAGCTCATGGCGGCCCTCTACCGAGCCGGCCGACAGGGCGACGCCCTGGCGGCCTTCCATCGGGCTCGGACGACCCTCCTCGAGGAACTCGGCATCGACCCATCAGCCGACCTGCGTCAGCTGTATGACCAGATCCTCAACCAGGATCCCGCCCTGGAAATCGGGCCGGTGGTGGCGGCGCTGGCGGAGCCGATGCCCCCGCCAACAATGGCACCACGGCCTGAGCGGATGGCGCCCCGTCGGCGCCTGGCCCCACTCGCCATCGGCACCGCGGTGATCCTTGGGGCCGCCCTGATTGGCTGGCGGCTGTCGGCGATGGCGGAATCGGTGGAGCCGACCAGTTGGGCGATCGGCCTGGACATGCCCCTTTCCGGCTCAGGGGCGACCCTCGGCCAACCGGTGGTCAATGCGGTCCAGATGGCCGTCGATGAGCTCAACGCAAGTGGCAGCATCCCCGGGATCACCCTCACCCTGTCCCCCCTCGACGACGCCATGGATCCGGACCGGGCGGCCGAGAACGTCGCCGCCCTGGCGGCCGACCCAGGGGTCATCGCCATGATTGGTCCATGGGGATCGGCGCCGACCTTTGCCACGATCCCCATCACCAACGAGGCTGGCCTGCTCGAATGCAGCCCGGCCGCGACCCATCCAGGCTTGACGAAGCCGCGCGACGGGGCCCTCGACCTGCGGAGCGCTCACCCCGATGCCATCAACTTCATCCGGCTTCCCCCGGCCGATGACATCCAGGCGCTGGCGATGGCTGCCTTCGCCTACCACTCGCTGCTGTCGCGCACGGCTCTGGTCATCGATGACAGTGCTAACGGTCGGGCCCTTGCCGACGCCTTCGAAACCGCGTTCCAGCAACTGGGCGGCGCGACCGAGCGGCGGGCACTGAATCCAGGCGCGGACCCGAGGAGCATCCTGGCTCCCCTCGCCGACGAACTGAATCCACCCGAACTCGTCTTCGTCGGCGCCGAATTACCAACCGTGGCCTCCGTCCGCCAAGCCATGGCCGATGCCGGTCACCTGTCAACCCCGCTGCTCAGCTGGGACGCACTCGTGTTTCCCGCCCCCGGCGAACCGTCCTACTTCGAGCGCCTGGGAGCCTCGGCGGCGGGCAGCTTCGCAGCCCACGCTTCCCTGCCCGACCACAAGTTCAGTTTTGCCGACGCCTACCGACAGCGTTTCGGCAGCGAGCCCGATGAATACGCCGCCGCCGGCTACGCCTGCGTCGAGGTCATTGCCGCCGCCCTCCGGGGTGTGCCATCGACCACCCGGCCCGATGAGCTGCGCGACCAGCTCCGCGCCTTCGCGGTCGATCCCGGCCACCGCTACGAAACCGTTCTGGGCACGATCGGTTTCGATGCCAACGGCGACGCCCTCCAGCAGTTCGTCACCTTCTACCGGGTAGATCCTGCGGGGGCCGATGGCGCCGGCGAGTGGGTCATCTTCAAGAAGCAGGACTTCGGCCCCGCTCCCTGAGCGGGCTAGACGGGGACGCCCTCGTAGGCCTCGCGGAGCTTCTCGACGTCGATCTTGGTCATCTCGAGCATCGCTTCCATGGCCCGCTTGGCGGCGGCGGCATCGGACCCGTTCAGGTACTCCGGCAACTGGCGTGGGATGACCTGCCAGGACAGGCCGTATCGGTCCTTCAGCCATCCACAGACGCTGTGCTCACCGCCATCCTCGACGAGGGCCTCCCAGTAGCGGTCGACCTCCGCCTGGTCGGCGCAATCGATGCTGAACGAAACGGACTCGTTGAAGGTGAAATCCGGTCCGCCGTTGAGGCCGATGAAGGGCTGGCCGGCGATTGTGAAGTTCACCGTCAGGACCGAGCCTTCAGGGCCGCTCGGCGTCTCCGCCGGAGACCGATCAACCCGGTCGATCCGACTATCCGGAAAGATCGAGGTATAGAAGCGGGCGGCATCCTCCGCGGTTCCATCGAACCACAGGCAGGGAGTGATCTTGTTCACGTGTGCCTCCGATGTGATCGGCATCCACCCTAGCCCCAGCCACCCATCGGCGCAAACGCATCCCCTGGGAATCGAGGGGTCTGGTCAATGCCGGTACCTGGCGGCGGGCCTCAGCTGGGCGCCGACATCGGGCTCATCAGCTGGAAGTAGTTGTCGTCCGGGTCGGCGAAGGTGGCGATCCATCCCTGGTAGCCCTCGCCCATCTCGTAGGGCTCGCGAACGACGATGGCGCCTGCGTCGCGGAACCGCGCGAAGTCGCCCGGGACATCGGTGCTCTCGATATTCCAGATCACTCGCCCCGGATGGACGCTCTGGCCGACGACCTGGTCGTGCGGACCCACGGTGACGTAGCCGTCGCCGATCTGCCAGCCGGTGTACCCACCCTCGACCCAGCCGGCGGCGCCGAAGATGCGTGCGTAGTACTCGACCAGCCGCTCGGGATTCTCGGAGCCGATCAGGATGCCAATCAGTTTCATATCCGTCCTCGTGTTTGGGCGAGCCGCCATTAGACCACCGGCGTGGCAGACCGATGGCGGCCGGCCGCCAGATGAGCTCCGCCCCCGATCCCGTTCCCGATCCCGTTCCCGATCCCGGCCCCGCGCCCGTTCCCCGATCCCGGCACCGCGTGCGTGGGGCGGGCGCAACGGGGAAGCAGAGCGTTCGGAGGGGGTTCTGGACGCCGGATGTGCATGAGGCGCACGCCCCGAGGCTGAAGTGGCTCTTGGGTCTCAGTTATGCCCACCGGACGCACATCTCCAATGATGGCGTGCCGTACCAGCTGTCGCCGTTCCGCTGACAGCGCGGATCGGTTGTGACGAAATCGATGGAACCGAGCCACCCGCTGGTCATCCAGTGAGCCAGCCGGTCCGACCCTAGATCTCGACCAGTTCCACGCCGGCGGTCGAATCGGGGATGACGGCGCCGCTCTGGCGCATCGCGTCCAGGTGGAGGGCGATTGCCTCGCGGATCAGCCGCTCGACGTCGGGACGAGTGGCTCCAGTTGCGACACACCCGGGCAGATCGGGCACATACGCCGCCCAGTTCCGCGGGGTCTGCTCATAGATCACGGCGTATTTCACGACTCGTCCTCGTTCAAGCCCGACTGCCGGAGGATACTCCGCGGCTGGATCGGCCAACGCGGGGTCAGCCGTGGCCGAATCCACCTCGTATACGCTTATCCCATGAAGATCGACGACTTTCCCCGGGTACCGTTGATGTTCGGCCCCTCCCCTATTCATCCGCTTCCACGCCTCAGCGCGGCCCTCGGCGGAGGGGTCGAAATCTGGGCCAAACGCGATGACTGCAACTCCGGGATTGCGTTTGGGGGCAACAAGGTGCGCAAACTCGAGTACCTGGCGGCCGATGCGATCGCCCAAGGCTGCGACACGCTCGTCTCCATCGGTGGCGTGCAGTCCAACCACACGCGCGCCGTCACCGGCGTCGCCCGCCACCTCGGCCTCGGGGCCGTCACCGTCCAGGAGCACTGGGTGGACTGGGACGATCCAGGGTACGAGACCGTCGGCAACATCCAGCTCACGCGCATCATGGGCGGGGATATCCGCATGGACACCGCCGGTTTCGACATCGGCCTCCGCGATAGCTGGCACCAGGCGCTGGAGTCGGTCGAACGCGCCGGAGGGAAGCCGTATCCGATTCCGGCCGGCGCATCGGTCCATCCGCTCGGCGGTCTGGGATTCGCAAATTGGGTGGGCGAGGTGGCCGCGCAGGAGGCCGAGCTCGATGTGTTCTTCGATACCGTGGTGGTCTGTACGGTGACCGGCTCGACCCATGCCGGGATGATCGCCGGCGTTGCCCTGGAGAGCCGAGATGACCGGCGGGTCATCGGCGTCGACGCGTCGAAGACCCTCGACCAGACCCGGGCCCAAGTGACCAGCATCGCTCGCGCGACCGCGGAGTTGATAGGCGTCGACCGCGACCTGCGCGAGGACGAAATCACGCTCGTCGACGGCTACGCCGGGCCACTGTACGGCGTCCCGGATGAGCAGACGATTGAAGCGATCCAGCTGGCGGCACGCCACGAGGGCATGCTCACCGACCCGGTGTACGAGGGCAAATCGATGGCGGGCCTGATCGGGATGGTCCGCTCCGGCGAAATCCCCAAGGGTTCCCGGGTGCTTTACGCCCACCTCGGTGGACAACCGGCGCTGTCGGCCTACGCGCACACTCCCGGTCTCGGCGGCTAGTCCACGGCGACGGCGACGGCGACCGCGACCGCGACCGCGACGGACCAGTCCTGCTGCCGCCTCGATCCCGTCCCCGCTTCCCGCGTGCGAGGGGCGGGCGTAACAGGGAACTTGGGCGTCTCAGCGGGGTTCTGGACGCCGGATGTGCGCGGGACGCACGCCCAGGGGCTGAGGTGGCGCTTGGGTCTCGGTTGTGCCCACCCAGCGCACGCGGAGGATGATGCAACCCAGCCCAAAGACCATCCGAGCCGATAGGCTTACGGGCGTGCACGAACTCAGCCGCGAAGAAGCGCGCCGGATCACGGTCCGCGCCCAGCTCCTGGATGAGCCGCGCCCGTCTGATCTGCTGACCGTCGTCCGCCAGCTGACCCTGCTCCAGATCGACCCCACCGCCGCCGTGGCGCCGAACGCCGACCTCGTGGCCTGGAGCCGCCTCGGCTCGGCCTACCGCCCGGGGGATCTGCGCCAGGCGCTGGAGGTGGACCGAACCTTGTTCGAGTTCGACGCGATGATTCGACCGATGGAGGTCCTCCCTTGGTATCGCGCCCAGATGGCGACCTTCCCGCACTACGACAAGCAGCGCATCTGGCTGAAAGCCAACGAAACGTTCAGGCACGACGTCCTCGCCCAACTGCGGGCCGACGGCCCGTTGCTCTCGCGCGACATCCCCGACACGAGCGTCGTGGCGTGGCAGTCGACCGGCTGGTCGAAGGACCGCAACGTGACCGTGATGATGGAGTTCCTCATGGCCAGCGGCGAGATCGCAATCGCCCGCCGGGAGGGCAACCAGCGCCTGTGGGACGTCGCGGATCGGGTGTATCGCGACGGCCCGGTGCCCTCGCTGGAGGAGTCCACCCGCGCCCGGAACGCGCGCCGTCTCCGTGGGCTGGGCATCGCCCGCCAGAAGGCCACCGTCATGGCGGTTGAGCAGGTCTCTGTCGGTGACGAGGGCGAGCCGGCCACGGTGGAGGGGACGAAGGGCACCTGGCAGGTCGACCCGGAGCAGCTGAATCAATCGTTCACTGGGCGAACCGCCCTGCTTTCGCCGTTTGATCGGCTCATCTACGACCGCAAGCGGGCGCTGGACCTGTGGGACTTCGAGTACACCCTCGAGATGTACAAGCCGGTGGACAAGCGGCGCTGGGGCTACTTCGCGCTCCCGATCCTCCACCACGATCAGCTCATCGGTAAGGCCGACCTCATCGCCGACCGCAAGGCGGGTGTCCTCCGGCTGAACGCGATCCACCAGGACGTGAAGTTCACCAAGGAAATGACTGATGGCGTCAACGCCGAGATCGCCGACTTGGCGACCTGGCTCCAGCTGATCGTTTCGTGACTGAGCACCTGGGCGATGATCACGGGACGCGGTACGCTCCGCGGAATCCGACAGTTGCCCAGCCCACCTGAGGGGGTCCGATGCCTACGGTGACCACGCCGTGACCGACGAACAGCCGGCCAGCCCGTACGTCAGAAGCTTCTCATCACCGGATGAGGAGATCGACCTGGCTGACCTCAAATCCAAGGTCATCACCATCGGCGGCGTCAAAGTCTCGTACGACATCCAGTCCCCTGGTTGGCGGTGGCGCACACACGTTCAGCCGGTGGTTGGCACCGAGTGGTGCGAGGCGCACCACGTCGGGGTCGTGCTCAGCGGGCGGATGAGGTGGCACCTCCGCGATGGAACCGAGTTCGAGGCTGGGCCGCTGGATGTCGTCGATATCCCGCCCGGCCATGACGCGTGGGTCCTGGGTGAGGAGACGTTCGTTCGCCTAAGCTGGGGCGGCGTCGAAGGTCGCCTTTCCCCGCTGGACCTGGACCGCACCTTGGCAACCGTGCTGTTCACGGACATCGTCAACAGCACCACCGTGGCGGGATCCGTGGGCGACCGGGCATGGAAGCAGGTGGTCGCCGACCACCGTCGGAGAACGCGCGAGCTGGTCGAGCACTTTCGCGGGGTCGAGGTGGACGCCGTCGGCGATGGCTTCTTCTTCATCTTTGACAGTCCAGCGCGGGCCGTGCGCTGCGCCGAAGCGCTTGTCCAGGCGGTTCGTCCACTCGGGATTGAGATCCGGGCGGGCGTCCACACCGGCGAAGTCGAGACTGTTGATGGCAAGGCCGGTGGGTTGGCGGTCGTGATCGGCGCTCGGATCGGCGCACTGGCCGGCCCATCCGAAATCCTGGTGTCCCAGACGGTCAGGGACCTCACCACTGGGAGCAAACTCGGCTTCGCGGACGCGGGGGAACACCAACTCAAGGGGATCCCTGACCGATGGCACCTGTACCGATCGGTCCCTTCGAGCACGAATTAGCGGCCGTCAAGGCTGCTGCGCCTACTCACAGGCGTTCCCGCCGATGGCTCCCTCGGACGAGGTCACGGTGACGCTGTCGCCGAAGACGCTATTCCACGAGTCGGTGATGTTGGTCATCGATCCGTCCGACCCGTTGACGAAGATGTCCCCCCAGAGCTTGTCCCCGTACTCGGTGATGCCGGTGTCGGCCATCGCCGAGAAGCCAACGATGGGAAAGTCCGCGAACGTCAGCAAGGGTCCCGAGGCGCCCTCACGGAAGGACAGCTGGAGGGTCGGGTCGGGCGGGAAGAGCGAATCCAAGCCGAACTCGACCTTCGCCCGCGTGTACGACGGGTCCTTCCCGAGCGGCTCGTGGATGACCTCCACGCAGCCGGACTTCACACTGGCCATGTAT
>JAHFBB010000121.1 GCA_023250255.1 Chloroflexota bacterium
CTGCAGGGTGTTCATCTGAATGGTCCTCAATCGGTCTCGGCGAGCAGGGCGGTCACGGCCGCGACGATGGCGTCGGCATCAATCCCGGCATCAGCCAGCTGTTCGGCGGGTGTCGCCGATCCCGGCAGCGCGGTCACTGCCAGGCTGCGAATCCGTGGCGGCGTCGGCACATCCGCCACCGCCTCGCGAACCGCATCGGCCAGGCCACCCTGGGCGAAATGATCCTCAACGGTAACGATCGACCCAATCATGGCCGCCGCTTGTATGGCGGCCACGTCCATGGGTTTGATCGAGTAGGCGTCCAGCACCCGACAACCAATGCCCGCCGCCGCGAGCCTGTCGGCCGCCGCAATTGCCTGGTGAAAGGTGATCCCGGCCGCCACGACCGTCACGCGGTCAGCCGGCGATGAGCGCGCGATCCGCGATCCTCCGATTGGGAAGGCCTCACCCGGCGCGTAGATGACCGGGGTCTTTTCACGGGTCGTCCGCATGAATACGATGCCCTCGCGATCGGCCATCCGTTCGACGAGGTCGACGGTCTGATTGGCATCGCTCGGATAGAGCACCGTGCTGCCGTGGATCGCCCGGAAGATGGCGATGTCCTCAAGCGCCATCTGTGACGGTCCGTCCTCGCCGATACTCACCCCCGCGTGGGAGCCGACCAGACCGATGCTGGCCCGGGAAATGGCTGCCATCCGGACGAAATCCGCGGCCCGCGACAGGAACGCGGCAAACGTCGACGCGAACGGCCGCCAGCCCCGGACCTGGAGACCGACGGCAGTGGCAACCAGCTGCTGTTCGGCGATGTACATCTCGAAGTAGCGGTCGGGGTGCGCGTTCCGGAACAGTTCGGCATAGGTCGAATTGCTGACCTCGCCATCAAGGGCGACCACGTCGCCTCGGCGTGAGCCCAGTGCCGCAACCGCCTCACCATACGCTCGGCGGGTCGCCTCGCTGCCACCCAGCGGATACGCGGGCATCGGGGCATCCGGATCGACGGCGAAGCGGTGCGGTGCGGCAGCCGTCTGCGGTGCATGGACCGCCACTCGGAGGTCGCGTAATCCACCGAGCTCGGCGATGGCTGCCTCCGGGTCGGCCAGGGGCTTGCCGTGGAATCCATTCTGATTGGCGACCGAAGCAACCCCATGACCCTTCTCGGTATGCGCCACGATCATCGTCGGTCGATCCGTGGTGGCCACTGCCTGGCGATAGGCCGCGTTGATCTCCTCGACGTCGTGGCCGTTGATCTCGATGGCCGCCCAGCCCGCCACCCGGGCGCGGCCGGCATAGGCAGCCAGGTCCCAGCCATGCATCGTCTCGCCGGTCTGACCGAGACGATTGACATCGACGATGGCCGCCAGATTCGCGAGGTGGTGATGGGAGGCGGCCTCGAGTGCCTCCCACATCGAGCCTTCGGCCATCTCACTGTCGCCGCACAGGACCCAGACCCGGTACGGCAGCTGGTCCAGCAGCCGGCCGGCGAGAGCCACTCCGACCGCGATGGGCAGGCCCTGGCCGAGCGATCCGGTGGCCACGTCGACCCACGGCAGAAGGGGTGTCGGGTGGCCCTCCATCCGACTGCCTCGCTTGCGGAAGGTGAGCATCTCCGCATCGCTGATCGCACCTGCGGCGCGGTACATGGCATAGAGCAGCGGCGAGGCGTGACCCTTGCTGAAGATCAGGTGATCATTGTTCGGGTTGTCCGGCGCGGCGAAGTCGTAGCGCAGGTGCTCATCGAGCAGGACGGCCATGAGGTCGGCGGCAGACATCGACGAGGTCGGATGGCCCGACCCGGCTGCCGCGCTCGAGCGGACCGAGTCGACCCTCAGTTGCTGGCCGAGTTCTCGCCAGAGGGCCGGTCCGCGAAGTTCGTCGTGCACATCGGCCATGATAGTCATCGGCCCGGGGGGAAAGGAAAAGCTGGCGATCCGTGAGGACCGCCAGCTCGTGGTACGGGGGCGCCGGCCGAAGCCGGCGCCATCGGTCTAGGCGCGAACGAGGCGGAAGCAGTCGCTGCAGTAGACAGGTCGCGATCCGGTAGGCCGGAACGGAACCTGGGTGTCCTTGCCACAGCGTGCGCAAACCGCGTCGTGCATCTCGCGTGGGCCACGGTCGTACGACGAACCGCCGCCGTAGCTCGAGCCGCCGAATCCACCTTCAGACCGGCGACGTGCACGGCAGGCAGAACAGCGCTTCGGTGGCGAGGAAAAGCCCTTCTGAGCGAAGAACTCCTGCTCCGAGGCGCTGAAGACGAAGTCCGTCCCGCAATCTGCGCAGGTCAGGACTTTGTCGGTGTAGGTCACGATGACCCCTCCAAAAAAATGGGTTCCACATCGAGCAACCATTCGCCCAGTCGGACGCCGGCCACGGGTCTTACCGCTACCCCGGAGCCGACGAAAGACCGTGGTGGAGGGGAGGGAAGGCTGATGGGCGCCGCCTGTGCGGCTCGATCGGGGGAGTATAGGGGCGATTGCCGGACCCGCAAGCCCTCTGTGTTTTGGAAATTGCCTACCATCTGCCAATGCGCACGCCGTTGATGATCGCCGGGCTGGTAGTGGCCGCCGGTGGTGCCGTCTGGATCCTGCAGGGTTTGAACGTCGCGTTTGCTCCCCAATCGTTCATGACCGGCAGCCAGATCTGGGTGCTGTTCGGCGCGCTGGCCGTGGTCGGAGGGCTGTCGCTCAGTTGGTGGGCACGGGGTCGGCAATAAGTTCCGACGAACTCCAGGCGGCCGGTCAGCCGGCCCGAACGAGCCTTACGCCGGCCGCCTGCATCTCCTCCAGCGCGCGTTCGCTGTCGCCGGCGGCACGGTCAACCCCGGCAATGGCATTGGTCAGGACCACGGTCTCGAAACCGCGATCGATCGCATCAAGGGCCGTCGCTCGCACGCAGTAATCGGTCGCCAGTCCACCGATCACCAGCCGCTGAATGCCGTGATCGCGCAGCAGGCTGTGGAGCTCCGTATCCTGCCGCTGTCCGCTTTGAGGATCGGCGACGCTGAAGCCGGAGAAGCCGTCCTCCCCTCCGACACCCTTGCGCACGACGTCGCCATCCACGACCAGATCTGGGTGGAAATCCGAGCCCCAACTGTCGGCGAGGCAGTGGACCGGCCAGATGCCGCCGTCCTTGGCAAAGTGCGGCGTCGTCGGCGGATGCCAGTCCTGGGTGTAGACCACGGTTGCCCCGGCCGAGAGGGCTGACGCGACCTCCGCGTTCAGGATGGGCAGGATGGCCGGTGCGCCACTGACGCTCAACGACCCGGCCGGATCGGCAAAATCGTTCTGCACATCGACCACGATCAGCGCGGTGTCCGGCGCGTACTCCATGGGCAGGGTCAGTCGAAGGCGATCAGCGGGGCCGCTTCGGCCTCGGCGGCGGCGACCTCGGCAGACCCTCCCCAGCGCCTGAGCGGAAGCTCCGGCAGGCCAATCAGGGTGATGGCCGCAGCCACCAGGGCGGTGATCACCCCGATCCACATCGTGGTGGCGATGGCCACGGTGAATGCCTCGTCGAATCCGGAAACGATCTGCTGGATATACGGCTCAACCAGCGGACGGACAGCCTCGGGCAGGATCGCCAGGATCTTCGCCCCCAGGTCACCCACGCCGCTCAGATCGCCCGCTGATATCCCTGCCTGGCCAAACCCGGCAATGAGTTGGGCTGGCACGCCTGCCTCGGCCATCTTGATGGGCACCTGATCGGCGAGAACGGTGCCGAACAGGGTCCCAGCCACAGCCAGACCAACGGTACCGCCGACCTGGCGGAAGAAGGTCAGCGCTCCGGTGGCGGCTCCCATCTGGGCAACAGGTGCCGCGTTCTGGATGACGACCGTGAAGGAGGCCAGCGTGGGACCGATGCCCAGGCCGGTGATGAGCATCCAGGTCCAGATGATGGGCAGCGGGGTATTTGTCTGCAGGTGGGTCAGGCCGAACAGGCCGACGGTCATGATCGCCATCGCCCCCACGATCAGCAACTTGTAGCGACCCGTTCGCGAGATGACCTGCCCACTGATCACCGAACTGATGATCAGGCCGGCGAGCAGCGGCAGCGAGTAGTAACCCGACTGGGTCGCGCTGGCACCCTGGACCGCCTGGAACCAGAGCGGCAGGAAGACGATGGCTGAGAAGAAGCCGAACGCGGCCAGGAAGACCACCCCCAGCGAGACGGCCAACGTTCGGATCCGGAACAGACCCAGGGGAAGGATGGGCTCGGCAGTGCGCGACTCGACGAACACGAACACCGCCGCCAGTCCAAGGCCGAGGAGGATCAGTCCGCCCACGAGCGGATCGGTCCAATCATGTCGCTGGGCATTCGTCAGGCCGACGAGGATGGGCAC
>JAHFBB010000122.1 GCA_023250255.1 Chloroflexota bacterium
GCAATGGACGGCGTGCTGCCCGCGGGCGAATGACCCAGGTTGGCCGTGGCGATGGCCCTGGCCTGGGCGGCAGCCGAATCGTTGGAGGCACCGGTCACCAGAGCTCGGCAGGCGGCCAGGGCGCCTGCATCGGCGGCCGTCTGGACGTGCCGGCGTTCGGCAACCTGCCGACCGATGTCGATGGCAATCCCGGCAAACGCCAGCAGCATGGTGATCGCGAGGGCGACGATGACCAGCACCTGTCCCGTCTCGGCCGACCGGCCTCGGTCACGCCCGAGGAACATCAATTCACCACCATGGTTGCGCTGACGGTGTGCAGGAAGCGGTTGCTGCCGTCGTGGGGCAGCAGGGCGTCCAGCAGCGGAACGATGATGTCGCTCCGATAGCGGAGCACGACGCGCACCAGGCATCCCTCGCGGGTATCGACCGTGCAGGCGGTGGCCGGCACGGAACCATTCGGACACGGTGCGGTGCTCGAGGCGACGGACGCGCAGTACGAGACGGTCACGTCGCCGTTGACCAGGGTGGCGGAGTTCGGGGTTGGACAGGCACCGTTGGTGAGCGGAGCGTTGAAGTGCGGGGAGCCGACGGTCAGGAGTCCGAATGCAGCGGTGGCAGCGTTGACGATCGCCCCGCAGCGATGGGCGTCGTTCCAGTAGGCGGTCTCGGTTCGGTCGTAGATATAGATCGTGCCCGCGCGGGCCCCTTCGCGGGCGGCATTGGTGATGGTGACGTTCGCGCCAAAGAGGAGGCCGAACTGGATGATGGCCACCACGATCAGCATGAGCGGAGTCAGGACGGCCACGAACTCGACCATGGCCTGACCTCGGCGGACGGGAACCCGACGGGCAGCCACCGACCACCGCGACACGGCATGAACCGTCCACGGCCAGGAACGACGAGGTTTCCCAGGCATCTGGCGCATTGGTCGTGGTCAGGCTAGGAAGGAAATCCGGTCCGGGTAATAGGCCGGAAGGGTGGGGTCCCGCCCGTACCGTCGGCGAATCCGCGGACGACTAGAATCGGTCGCCCATGGCCACCGTCCCATTCAAGGTCCACGCCCCGTTCGAGCCCACCGGTGATCAGCCGCAGGCGATTGCCGACCTGATCGGCGGCCTCGAGGCCGGTTTCCAGCACCAGGTCCTGCTGGGCGCGACGGGCACCGGCAAGACGTACACCGCCGCCAAGGTGATCGAGGCCGCCCAGCGACCGACGTTGATCATGGCCCACAACAAGACCCTGGCCGCCCAGCTGTACCAGGAGTTCCGCGAGTTCTTCCCCGACAACGCGGTCGAGTACTTCGTCAGCTACTACGACTATTTCCAGCCGGAGGCCTACCTGCCCCGTACCGATACCTACATCGAGAAGGACTCGTCGCGCAACGACGAGATCGATCGGTTACGGCACAACGCCACCCGGGCGCTATTCGAGCGGCGGGACGTGGTCATCGTCGCCAGCGTCTCGTGCATCTATGGACTCGGCGCCCCGATCGACTACGGGGCGACGGTCATCAACCTGAAGGTCGGCGGTCACTACCGCCGAGACGGGATCCTCCGCCACCTGGTGGACCTGCAGTACGCGCGCAATGACGCCGCGCTTGCCCGCTCGCGCTTCCGGGTTCGCGGGGACGTGCTCGAAGTTCAGCCGCCCCACGGCGAGTTCGTCGTGCGGGTCGATTTCTTTGGCGACGAAGTGGAGCGGATCGTCGAGATCGACTCGCTGACCGGCGAAGTGCTCGCCGAGCGGACCGAGGTCAACCTGTATCCCGCCTCCCACTACGTCACCCCGCGCGACAAGTTGCTGGCAGCCATCGGCGACATCGAGGTCGAGGCGGAGGAGCGGACCCGGCAACTGGAGGACGATGGGCGGGCGCTCGAGGCAGCACGGCTGCGTCAGCGGACCGCATTCGACCTCGAGATGATGCGCGAGGTCGGTTACTGCTCGGGCATCGAGAACTATTCGCGCCACCTCTCGCGACGCGAGGCCGGCTCACGGCCATGGACGCTGATCGACTACTTCCCGACCGACTTCCTGCTGATCGTCGACGAGAGCCACATCACCGTCCCGCAGGTACACGGCATGTACAAGAACGATCGGACCCGCAAGGAGATCCTGGTCGACTTCGGTTTCCGTCTACCATCGGCTCTCGACAATCGGCCGTTGACCTTCGACGAATGGGAGGCGGCCCTCAACCAGGTCATTCACATGAGCGCCACCCCGTCTCACTACGAGATGGAGCGTGCCGGACGGGTGGCGGAGCAGTTCATTCGGCCCACCGGCGTGGTGGACCCGTCCATCACGGTCCGCCAGACCGCCGGCCAGATCGACGATCTGCTGGCAGAAATCCGTGACACGGTCGGCCGCGGTGAGCGCGTCCTGGTGACGACCCTCACCAAGAAAATGGCCGAAGACCTGGCCGACTACCTCGCTGAGCTGGGCATAAAGGTCCAGTGGCTGCACTCCGAGGTGGACACCCTGGAGCGTGTGGAGATCCTCCGCGACCTGCGACTGGGGGTATACGACGTGCTGGTCGGAATCAACCTGTTGCGCGAGGGCCTCGACCTGCCGGAGGTCACCCTGGTCGCCATCCTCGACGCGGACAAGGAGGGCTTCCTGCGCTCGGGTGGCTCGCTCATCCAGGTCATCGGTCGGGCAGCTCGCAATATCGGCGGCCGGGTGATCATGTATGCCGATCGGATGACCGATTCCATGCGTGCCGCCATCGACGAGACGGATCGGCGCCGGGAACGGCAGACGGCATACAACACCACCAACGGCATCGTTCCGGAGACGATCGTCAAAGCCATTCGCGACATCCACGAAGGCCTGCGCAAGGTGGCCGAGGAACGCGCGCGCCCGGAACTGGCATCGAACAGCCCCGCCGAGGTCAGTGCCCTGATGGGCCGCCTGGAGGCTTCGATGAAGGAAGCCGCCCGCAACCTGGAGTTCGAACGGGCGGCGGCGTTGCGCGATGAGCTCCTCCAGCTCCGGCGGCTGCGCGAGGAACTCGAGGCCGCGCCCGGCGCGATACCGGCCGATGTCTACGCCGCGGCCGCCGCGGACGGGGAGGAGTTCCATCGAGCCGGCCGGGGAGACCCGTTCAGCGTCTCGGTCCGGCCGAACGTCATCGCCGCCGGTTCCCGCCGTCGTCCGCCCCGTCGACGGCGGATCTGAACCGATGGCCGGCACCCTGCCTCACGCAGTGTTCATCGAAACCGGTGCGCCACCGGACGGCGGTGCGGTCGCGTTTGCGGCGGAACTGCCGGGCTGTGCCGCCTTTGCCGACACGCCGGAGACAGCCGTCACGGCGCTACCCGCGCGGGTCGCTGCCTTTACCTCCTGGTTGCGTGACCACGGTCACGACGTATCGGAGCCGGTCGGCAACTGGTACGAGGTCGAGCGGGCAGCTGCCGGCGAACGGCGCGCCGAGTTCTCGCTGGACGATCTGGACCCCAGCCCGCACGAGCGCGGTCGCTGGCTGGAATGGCTCGAGTTGGCCCGTGAAGATCTCGCCGTCCGCCTGGACCACGAGCCGGCGCTGGCTTCACGCCTTGGCTGGCTGACCGCCCAGGATCGCGCCCTGGCCGCCGGCCTGGACGGGTCACCGCCGGGATCCGCGCTGGCCGCCCCGATTGACGAGCTGTATGCCGCACGCGACCGGTTGGAGTCCGCCTTGCGGGACACGAGGCAGGGCTCGTTTCGGGCGGCGATGCGGATCGCGATTGCCGACGATCTGCGAGCCGGAATGGGCTCTCCCGACATCGCGCGATAAGGCTGTTAGATCCGCCCGATTTGCGGGACAATGGCCCTGGAGCCCCAGGCTGTGGGGACCGCTATGGTGGAGGAGACTCAATGTCGTTTGAAAGCCTCGTGGTCGGCATCGTGGCGATTGCCCTCGGTGCGGCCTATATGTTCCTGGGCTATCGGCTGGCCCTCATCCTGCTCCCGATCTGGGGATTCTTCGTGGGATTCACCTTCGGCGCGGAGATGCTCCAGACCTTCTTCGGTGACGGCTTCCTGGCCACCACGACCAGTTGGATCGTCGGAGGCATCATCGGTGTGGCCTTCGCCATCATGTCCTACCTGTTCTGGTACTTCGCCGTGGTCATTGCCTTTGCCTCGGTTGGCTACTGGCTTGGTTCGGGCGTGATGACGCTCATCGGCTTCCAGGAGGGTGGGTTCTTCCCGGTCCTGCTGGGACTGGTGTTCGGCGCCGCGTTCGCCGTCGGCGCCTTCGTGACCGGCGTGCCGGTGGCTGCCCTGGTGGTGATCACCGCCATCGGTGGTTCCATGGCCGTCGTGGCTGGAGCGCTGGTGCTGCTCGGAACAGTGGCG
>JAHFBB010000123.1 GCA_023250255.1 Chloroflexota bacterium
GAGTGGCATCACTACCAGCCGATCCCGACCCTCCAGCCCGGCCGGATCTTCCATCGCCGGTTCGGCGGTCAGCAGCAGCCGGGGTCCATGGGCCTCACGAACGAGCAGGGCGTGGTCACCGGCCGCATTGGCCAGCGGCACGACCTCGGTCCGGCCGGTGCGACCAAGAGGAATCGCGGGCTGCTCATCCACCACGGATCGAGGATAACCCGGCCGCCGGGCCGTTGCCGATCCGTTGACCAGCGACTACCTTTCACTTTCGCTTCGCCAGGGAGACGAACGGATGGCATCTCTGCCTCGTCGACTCGCGCAGCCAGTCGCCCTGCTGGCCGTTCTGACTGCGGCCCTTGTGAGCAGCGCCTGCACCAGCATCCCGCCTGCCTCGACGGCTTCGATCGACTCCACCCCGGCCGTGAGCCCAACCGATAGTGGCGGCGGCGGAGGTCAGAGCGCCGCGGCCGAGCCGACGCCTGGGACGTCGCTTACCGCCTGCGAATTGGTCTCTGCCGCCGATGTCGAGGCCGTGCTGAGTCTTGAAGCGGGCACCGTGGCCGCGGGCACTCTCGAGGCAGCGGGAACCGTGCTCGACCCCGGCGTGACCACGTGCACCTACGAAGACCAGTCCTGGGGTGGGCTGATCGTGTCCGTCACCCCAACCGATGGCGTCAACGCCTGGGATGCCCTGGCGACGGTCTACACGGGTCCGGCGGAGTCGCTCAACGTGGGTGACGCCGGGCTGTGGTTCGAGGACTACGACCGGGGCTACTTCCTGAAGGGATCCGCCTTCGTTGAACTGCAGTTCACGTTCCTGGTTGACGGCACCCCCTTCCGCGATCCAACGATCGCTCTGGGTCAGGTGGCCGTCGACCGGATCTAGGCGTCGAGCAGGGCCAACATCGGTTCGAGCGCGGCCACCGTTTCGGCGGTAATCGGGTCCAGCACGAGTTGCACCTCGGCTACCCCGGCAGCCGCGAAACCGCGCAACATCGCGGCCAACGCGGCCGGATCGCCGGACAGCGGGACCACCTCGGGCTTGGCGAGATTGCCGGTCAACCGACCCAACGCGCCGGGGAATCCGACAAAGAGGGCCACCGTCCGGGCCACCTCTGCGGGATCCCGGCCGGCGGCACGGCACGCATCATCCACAAACTCGCGGATCGGCAGGTAGCCCTCCAAAGAATTGTTGAAATCGGTGAACCACACGTTCCAGGCGTCGACGAAGGGGAGCGTGATGGACAGCATCCGCGGACCGATGGAGCCCACCATCAGCGGGATCCCCTGCGGACGGGGGCCGCGCGGCAGCAGCTCGCAATCGGTAACGGTGTAGTACGAGCCGGCAAAGTCACATCGGCCGCTGGTGAGCAGCTGGCGGATGATGGTGAACGCCTCTTCGAACCGGCTGATCCGGTGGTCGAACGGGAAGCCGAACGCGTCGTATTCCGCCTGGTTCCAGCCCGCGCCCAACCCCAGGACCAGCCGCCCGCCGCTGATCTCGTCAACGGTTGCAGCCTTCTTGGCCAGCATGGCCGGGTTGTGGAACGAGGTGGACGCCACCAGCGGACCGAACCGCACCCGCGAGGTGACGGCCGCCGTCGCAGCCAGGAGCGACCAGACTTCCCAGGGCCCCCGCGTCGGCTGACCATCCCAGCGGTACAGCAGGTGATCGCCGTACCAGATCGAATCGAGGCCGATTCCTTCGGCGGTCCGGATCATCTCGAGGACCGGGATCCAGCGAGCCTCGTACTCCGCCTCGGGCAGCTGCACTCCGACCCGCAGCGGACGGGTCATGACGAGCGCGCCGTGTACAGGTCCATGACCCCGGCGCGGGTGGCGGCGTCCGCGCGTGAAAAGTCGGTCACGGCGCAAGCGTATATCGCCACGGTCTCGTTGATTTCGGCGGCGGCGAGGGCGGAAGAAAAAACTGACCAGGAACGTGCCGACCACTCGAAACGGGGCATTCCACCGAATCCGGTAGACTCGCCCCCCTTACTCCACCGCAATCGTGTCCGACTGGAGAACCCGCCCCCCATGACTGCTGCTGCCCCGACTGCGCCTGCCTCCGACTGGGACCGCGCGCCCATTGAACTGCCCCATCGCGAGCGGATGGAAATCCTGCTGGTGGTCATGCTGGGCATCTTCCTGGCCGCCCTCGACCAGACCATCGTCAGCACGGCCTTGCCGACGATCATCACCGACCTCAACGGCAACGACATCTACGTCTGGGCGTTCACCGCCTACCTGCTGACCAGCACGGTGAGCGGGCCGCTGTACGGCAAGCTATCCGACCTGTTCGGCCGCCGACCGATCTTCCTGTTCGGCGTGTCCGTGTTCCTCATCGGTTCACTGCTGTGCGGCATCAGCCAATCGATGTGGCAGTTCGTCGCCTTCCGCGGCATCCAGGGCCTTGGCGCCGGGGCGCTGTTCCCGGTGAGCCTGGCGATCATCGGCGACATCTTCGCCCCCAGTGAGCGTGGCAAGTACCAGGGCTTCTTCGGGGCGGTCTTCGGGATTGCGTTTCTCATCGGTCCGGCCCTGGGTGGCCTGATTACCGACACCATCGGCTGGCATTGGGTTTTCTTCGTGAACATCCCCATCGGTCTGGTCGTGCTGTTCGTGATCTGGCGGATCCTGCCGGCACATCGCGACCCGAATGCGACCAGCAATCTCGACTACCTCGGCGCGGGTCTGCTGGTGGCGGCGCTGGTACCGATTCTCATCGGCTTTACCCAGAAGCAATTTGGCGAATGGACCGATCCCGAAGTGGGTGGCCTCATCCTGCTCGGGTTGGTCGTCACTGTTGTCTTTGTGTTTGCTGAGTCGCGGGCGAAGGAGCCGATCCTTCCCCTCCACCTATTCCGCATCCGGGCCTTCACGGCCAGCGTGCTGGCCATGTTCCTGGCGGCCATGGGCTTCTTCGCGGCGATCGTGTTCATGCCGCGCTGGTTCCAGCTGGTCGAGGGCAGCTCGGCCACCGAATCGGGCTACCAGATCCTGCCGCTGGTCGGCGGCTTGATCGTGGCGGCAGTGGTGTCCGGTCAGGTTGTCGCTCGCACCGGCCGATACAAGGCGTTGATCGTGGCGTCCCTGCTGACCATGTCGGCAGGCCTGTATCTCATGACCGGCCTCCGACCGGAAACGGAGATGCCCACCATCTGGTTGTGGATGTTCATCACCGGTTTGGGGATTGGGCCGTCGTTCGCGGTGTTCACCCTGGTCGTGCAGAACGAGGTGCCGCTCCATGACCTGGGAACCGGCACGAGCAGCGTGACGCTGTTCCAGCAGCTGGGCGGAACCGTTGGCCTGGCGGTCACCGGCACGCTGTTCGGCAGCGTCCTGCTGGACGAGCTCCCCAGGCAACTTACCGCCGTTCCCGGCATGCCTCCGGAGTTCGTGGGGGCCCTGGGTGGCGGGGACGCCCTGAACAACCTCGGGGCGGTTGGCGCGGACCTCGGCGCGGCCATCCTGGCCCAGGTCCCCGCCGAGTTCCAGGCACTGGTTGAGCCGCTGATCCCGGGCATCGTGAATGCCATCTACACCGCGTTCTCGATTGCCACCAGCGCGACGTTCGTGGTGGGGATCATCACCGGCCTGCTGGCCGCCGTACTCGTCCTGATCGTCATGCCCGCCGGCAAGATGGGCGAGCCGGCGCAGGGCGAGCTTCTCGACTTCGCGTCCGAGATCCCGCCCGTGTCCCCGCCGGCCACAGCCGAGGGCGCATAACAACCCCCATGCTCCGCGGCTGGCATCTCACGTTTCGCGCCAGCCGGGCGTTTCAGTTTGCATGACCGAAACCGACGATCTGCCGATCACCGCGGTCCGCACCACCGCCATCTTCTGCCGTCCCGGCTGCTCAGGGCGGCCGCTCGTGAAGAACTGCGTCAGATATGCGACCACCCGAGATGCGCTGGCGGCGGGCTATCGTGCCTGCCTCCGCTGCCGCCCGTTGGAGTGGGTGCCCGCCGCCTGAGGCGTGGACCCGTCGCTGGACGTCCCCGTGAGCCTCGGGATCCTTGGATGGCCGCGGTCTGTCCCGCCCGGTGGGAATATCTCCCAAGCAGTCGGCCGGATGTCCGGTTTCCCACCTTGTGTCGCCCTTTTTTGGCGATTCGTTCCAGCCCTGGCCAAAACGACCAAGCAGAAGCCCGATTCGAGCCCGCGGCACCCCGTTCCTGATAGATACGCCCACCGGGTGGGACGAACGGGAGACACCGAATCAGTGGGGGTACGGCGTCCCGATCGCCTGGCTGAGCACGCCTATTCGGCGGGCGGTGCATCCTCGGGCGGAAGGACTGGCTGCGCC
>JAHFBB010000124.1 GCA_023250255.1 Chloroflexota bacterium
CGCCCAGGTCGGCATCGGCCATGGAATTAAGGTCGGCGACCGCGGCCAGGACATCGGCCCGTGCGGCGATCAGGGCCTCCGGCAGCGGTCGGGCGAGGGCGTCATCGGTCCAGTGGAGAAGGGGGTCGGCAATCGTCATTCGCAAAGAGTAACGGTCGCGACAGGCTGCTGTCGCAAGGGGAACCGACGATCCAGGCATGACCGTCGACTATCACCAGTTCATCAACCGCAACCTGCCCATTCTCGAGCGGAGCTGCACGTCCAAGGCGCGGTTCCTCAGCCGACTCGAGGCCCGGGCGCTCATGCGCAACGGCCGCCGGTTCGACGGCCAATGCAAGCCGTACCACTGTCGCCACTGTGACGGCTGGCACCTTGGCCACCGGCGCCGGCGGCGCTGAATCCGTCGCACATGCTCGTAGGAGTAGGCTATCGGTTCCCATTCCGAAGCCGACACTGGAGATCCATCGTGTCCCACCATGAGAAGCCCGCCCAACACCCGAATGAGAAGCTCCTCCACGACCTGACCGCCGCTTTCGTCAGTGGGGGCATGGACACCATGACCGCTGCCTTCACCGATGACATCGAGTGGCATGAGATTGGCCGCGACGAGCCGATCCGCGGCAAGGCCGCCCTGGCCGAGCGCTGGGCGAACATGACGGGTTCCGGCGGCACGTTCTCGACCGAGGAGCATGCCGCGGTGGCCAACGACGAGCACGGAGTCTCCCTGATGACCACCACCGTCGGCTATGGGGACAAGTCGCTGACCTATCGGACGGCGGAGATCTACCACTTCCGCGACGGCAAGATCAGCGCCAGGTGGGCGTTCAGCGACGACACGGCCGCCATCAACGAGTTCTTCGGCGGGATGTAAGCCCCTGCTGACTCGACTGACATGGTCGAGCGCAACGACCCGGCGCGAGCGGTCGAGCGGACGTACCTGCTACTCGTCCTGCTCACGACGCTCGCGTCGTCGTTCATCTGGGGGATCAACACCATCTTCCTGCTCGACGCAGGACTGAGTAACGCCGAGGCATTCGCAGCCAATGCGTTCTTCACCCTCGGGATGGTCATCTTCGAGATCCCGACCGGGGTCGTCGCCGACACCCGCGGCCGGCGCCTTTCGTTCGTCCTCGGGACGGTCACCCTGCTGCTGGCCACCCTGCTCTACCTGGGTATGTGGCAGATCCACGCGCCGATGTGGGGCTGGGCGATTGCCTCGATCATGCTCGGCCTGGGCTTCACCTTCTTCTCCGGAGCCACCGAGGCCTGGCTGGTGGATGCCCTGGCAGCCACCGGCTTCGACGGCCACCTGGACCATGTCTTCGGTCGGGGACAGTCGGTGGGCGGCGTCGCCGCGCTGGTGGGAAGCGTCGCCGGCGGCGTGGTTGCCCAGGTTACCAACCTCGGGGTGCCGTACCTCATTCGGGCGCTGCTGCTGGGCGTGACCATGGTGGTTGCGCTGGTGTACATGCGTGACATCGGCTTCACCCCGGAGCGCGACGTCAGTACTGGCAAGGCAGTCCGGAACGTCGTCCGCGGCGCGGTGGACGGCGGCTTCCGCAACCCGCCGGTGCGCTGGCTGATGCTGGCCATCCCGTTCACCGCCGGCACGGGCATCTACATCTTTTACGCCGCCCAGCCGTACCTGCTCGAACTGTTCGGCGACCCGACTGCATACAGCATCGCCGGACTGGCGGCGGCCATCCTGGCCGGTGTCCAGATCGTCGCGGGCCTGCTGGTGCCCTGGATTCGACGGTTGTTCCGCCGGCGGACCGATGCCGTCCTGGGCGGCCTGGCAATCGGTATTGGGCTGCTGGCCGTCCTGGGCTTGGCGCCGGGATTCGTTGCGGCGCTCGTGTTGCTCACCGCGCTGTCATTCGTGGGTGCGGTCGTCCGACCCGTGCGCTCCGCGTTCCTGAACGGCACCATCGCTTCCGAGCAGCGGGCGACGGTCCTGTCGTTCGACTCCTTGATGGGTTCGGTCGGTGGCGTGGTCTGGCAGCCCGTCCTGGGCCGGGTGGCCGATGCCAGCGGATACGCCACCTCCTACCTGGTCGCCGCCGGCATCCAGGTCTTGGCGGTGCAGTTCATCGTCCTCGCCCGACGGGAGAAGGCACCCTCCGATCCAATCACCGTCGAGACAGCCTGAGCCCTGCGGCGTTGCGCGGTGATCAGCCAGTCCCTCCCATCCGGGGCAGGTCCAGGAGGAGCGCCGTTCCGCCAGGTCCGGTTTCTTCCACGGCAATCACGCCCCCCGACGGTGTGAGCAGTTCGCGGGCAATGGTCAGGCCGATGCCCGTGCCGGGTCGACCGGAGCGTGAGAGATCCGAGCGGTAGAACCGCTCAAAGACGTGAGGCACATCCTCGGCCGGGATTCCGGGGCCTTGGTCGACGACCCGCATTTCCACCCGGTCCCCCGCTGCGATCGCCGACACCCGGACCGAGCGGCCAGCTGGCGTGTGCTGGGCAGCGTTGGTCATCACGTTGCGCAAGGCGCGACCGAGGTGGGACGCATCCGCGAGGACAACCAGGTCGGCAGGTACCGCGTCCACCGACAAGGTCACCTCGCGCTCGCGATACAACCCGTCGAGCGCGGCAGCTGCCTCGGCGAGGAGGGGCGCAACGGCAACCGGTTCGAGATGGGCCTGGAGGGGTGCCGCCTCGGCCGAGGTCAGCTCTCCGAGTTGAACGATCACCGATCCCAGCGCGGCCGCGGACGCACGGGCGGCCTCGAGGTTCGCGCGGTTCTTCGGCAGGACTCCATCGATCATCGCCTGCAGTTGACCCTCCAGCACGGTGGCGGGGGTGGCCAGGTCGTGGGCCATGTCAGACGCGGCGCGGCGGCGAAGCATCTCGGTCTGCTCGAGCCGGCTTGCCATCCCGTTGAATGCGCCGGCCAACTCCGCCGATTCCCGGTCTCCCCCACCGGTGGCCCGGGCACTCAGATCGCCGCCCTCGAGGCGGGAGGCCGCCGCCGCAACGTCCCGCAGTGGCCGGGTCTGGCGTCTGGCTACCCACACCGCCAACGCCGCAATCACCGCCAGGGAAACCAGGCCGGCAACGAGAAGAGCCAAGTTGAAGACCTGGAGGAACGGTTGCTGCGGGGCGCCGAGGGGCACCACCGCGCTGATCGTCGCCACCTCCTGGCCGCGGACGACGACGGATGCATCGATCCCGTGAGTTGCCGGCGAGCCGAGTGATGGCCGTCCGAAATGGCCGATTTCAGTGCCGGCCGGACCCTGAACAGTCACCTGGCCACCGAGCGAATGCGACAGCCGCTCGAGAATGCCGCGTGCCTCGCGGAGCGAGCTGCCCTGGGAAATGAGTTCGGCGAGGGCATCGGCCGCGGCATCGATCTGCTCCTGCTGATGGGTGGTGACCACCTCTTCGAACGATCGGCTGACGACCCGGTTCACCACCGCGCCCGCCCCGAGCAGGACGACCAGGGTGACCCCGGACATCACCAATGCCAGGCGCACCGCCAATGGCATCCCGGTCCCGGTCTTCATGGGCGGTCCTTGGCGGCGACCAGCCGGTAGCCCACCTGCGGGATGGTCTCGATCAGCCATGGGGCGTCCGCGCTGTCGCCGAGTTTGCGGCGGATGTTGGCGACGTGGACGTCGATGACCCGCTCGTAGACCTCGTCCGGCCGACGGGCGACCGATGCGAGCAGCTGCTCGCGGGTGACCACGCTTCCCGGTCGGCGAGCCAGGGCCAGCAGCAATCGCGCCTCGCCCGGGGTCAGGCGACCCGCCTCGCCTCCCGCGAGCGTGTACTGGCGGGTGGCGGAGTCCAGGTGCAGTCGACCGCGGTCAAGCGAAAGCATCGGTTCATCTGGCGGAACCGCCCGGCGCAGGATGGCGGCCACCCGGGCGGTCAGCTCGTGGGGGTTGAACGGCTTGCCCAGGTAGTCATCGGCGCCGCCGCGCAGGCCGGCAATCCGGTCGGCATCGGTTCGTTTGGCGCTGGTGATGAGCACCGGTACCGGGCCGCGCAGACGGAATTCCTCCAGGACGGTCTCGCCCTGCATGGCGGGCAGCATGAGATCAAGGATGACCAGATCCGGTGGTTGGGCGTCGTAGGCGGTCAGAGCGCTCAGCCCGTCGGCTGCCTCCTCGACGAGGTAGCCATCGCGCTCGAGGTACAGGCGCAGGAGGGCGCGGAGCTGGGGCTCGTCCTCGACGACGAGGATGCGGGACTAGCCGTTCACGGGCCAGATGCTATCGGTCCGGCCATTCAGGAGTTGTGAAGGCCTCCGGGGAGCCTGTCTGTTCAATCTGGGCGGGAAACGAAAAGCCCG
>JAHFBB010000125.1 GCA_023250255.1 Chloroflexota bacterium
AGCATCTCAGGCGAGCGAAGGACGGCACGGCCGTCCTGGACCGCGACCTCGCCCGCGCCCGACGCGCCCTGGGTCCGCGGTATGAGCAGATCCGGGCTTCACTGCCGGAACTCCTGGAGCGGTACGGTGGACTGACCGATCAGGCCGCGAGAGCCCAACTGAAGTCCGCGATGCGCCAGACGACGGGGGCACCAACCAGCCAGCCGCAGGAGACGGAGGTTTCATGAAGGTCATCCTCAAGCGCGATGTGAAAGGCCTGGGCCGCGAGGGGGACATGCGCGAGGTCAAGGACGGGTACGCCCGCAACCTCCTCTTCCCCTCGGGTGCGGCTGTGCAGGCTGACGCCGGCGCCCTCCGCAACTGGGAGCGGCACCGTGAGCAGCGCGAAGAACGCGAACGGCTTGCCCGGGCAGACGCAGAGGCCCTGGTCGCTCGTCTCGCCGAAGTTCGTGTGAGCGTGGCGGTCAAGGCCGGTGAAAAGAATCGGCTGTTCGGATCGGTCACCAATCGAGAGATCGCCGATCTGCTGCGGGTCGAGGGTATCGAGCTCGACCGGCACGCCATTCACCTTCGGGAGCCCATCAAGACCGTGGGCGAACACCGGGTCAGTGCACACCTGGGAGCGGGGCTGGACGCGACCTTCGTGGTCGAGGTCACCGCCGACTTCGAGGGACGCGCGGTTACGACAGCCTAGCCGTCGCAATCCGGGCGTTCCGTGGGGGCGTGAGGCGGACGCAAGGCAGTTATCCACAAACCGCGGACAACATCGGCGAGTTTTCCCGACCCGTCCTTGCCCCTGCGGATGAGATCGGTCGCCCGATGTGGGCAACTCCATTGCCCACGCTCGCCGCCGTCGGTAGGGTCGTGACAGACCGATGAGCATCGACAAACTCGCCCCCCAGGCAACCGAAGCTGAGCAGAGCGTGCTCGGCTCGATCCTGATCGACCCGGACGCCATCCTCAAGGTCGCCGATTTCCTTCGCTCGGTGGATTTCTATCGCCCTCAGCACGGCGATATTTACGAGGCCATGGTTGCGCTCCACGGCCAGCGCGAACCTATCGACCTGGTGACCCTCGCCGAAGAGCTCGGTCGCCGGGATCGGTTGGAGGGCATTGGCGGCCCGGCCTACCTGGCCACCCTGATGAACACGGTGCCTACGGCCGTTCACGTCGAGAACTACGCCCGTATCGTCGAGCGCAAGGCAGTCCTGCGCAATCTCATCGGTGCTGCCGGCAAGATCGCCGCGGTCGGTTACGAAGAGGCCAACGACGCCGAGGCGGCGATCGACCGCGCCGAGGGCATCCTGTTCGAGATCAGCCAGCGGCGCCAGGTCGGTGGATTCGAGTCGCTGGCCACCCTCCTCGGGTCGGCCTACGACCGCCTGGAATACCTCCACGATCATCGCGGACAGTTGATCGGCATTCCCTCCGGCCTCGCCCAATTGGACAGCCTGCTCGGCGGGTTCCAGCCGTCGGATCTGGTCATCCTGGCTGCCCGTCCCAGCGTCGGCAAGACCAGCCTGGCGCTCAACGTGGCGGTTCATGCGGCCATTCGCGAGCACAAGCGGGTTGGGGTGTTCTCACTCGAGATGAGCAAGGAACAGCTGGCCCTCCGTCTCCTCTCCCAGGAAAGCGGGATCAATCCGCGGCCGCTGCAGACCGGATTCATGGAAGAGACCGATTGGTCGAAGATCGCACAGGTCATGAACGACATGGCCGACGCGCCGATGTGGATCGACGATTCGCCAACCCTGTCGGTCATCGAGCTGAGGACCAAGGCGCGCCGGTTGGAGGCGGAGCAGCGGGGCCTGGACCTGATCATCGTCGACTATCTGCAACTGATGTCGGCATCGGTTGCCAGTCGGGAGCCGAATCGTGTCCAGGAGGTATCGGAAATCAGTCGCGGGTTGAAGAACCTGGCCCGCGAACTCAAGGTCCCGATCCTGGCCCTGTCCCAGCTGTCGCGAAACGTCGAACAGCGGGGGAGCGCGGAGCCGCGTCTGTCGGACCTCCGAGAGTCCGGTTCACTCGAGCAGGACGCCGACGTCGTCATCTTCCTCTATCGGGCTGATACCGAGCAGAACCCCGATTCGGAGGTGGAACTGGTCAAGGCGAAAATCGCGAAGCACCGGAACGGTCCAATCGGCGAGGTTCCGCTCCAGTTCCGAAAGACGAACACCCGCTTCTACAGCGTTGCACCGCGCGAGACGGAGGTCGCCACCTACTGACAGCCCACTGCAGGAGGACTGCGATTGCCCCTATTCGGGGCAGATAGCAGGTGGCATGATCCAGACGCCATGTACGCCGACAAGACCATCACCTGTCGCGATTGCGCCGCGGAATTCGTGTTCACCGCGGGTGAGCAGGAGTTCTACGAGGCAAAGGGCCTGACCCATGAGCCGCAGCGCTGTGCGAGCTGCCGGGCCATAGCCAAGCAACACAGGACCTCGGGCATGAGTGCGCAGAACGGCGGCGGGGCCCGAGAGATGCACGCCGCGGTCTGCGCCGAGTGCGGTGGTCAGGCCCTCGTCCCGTTCCTGCCGCGCAATGAGCGGCCCGTGTACTGCAGCACCTGCTGGGATCGAGTGCGCACCCAGGCCTGAGGCCGCGTTCTCCCGTACCATGCCGGCCGTGCCGGTCACCGCGGTCGTGGGCGCCCAATGGGGAGACGAGGGAAAGGGTCGGGTGGTGGACTACCTGGCCGCAGACGTCGATCTCGTCATTCGCTATGGCGGAGGAAACAACGCCGGCCACACGGTGGTCAACGCCCAGGGTCACTTCAAACTGCACCTGATCCCCTCGGGGATCTTCCATCCGAGCGTCCGCAACCTGTTGGGCAACGGCGTGGTCATCAATCCGCCGGCCCTGGTGGACGAGCTCGACGGACTGGCCGCCGTCGGGGTGGACGCCAGCAACCTGTTCATCAGCGACCGCGCCCACCTGGTGCTGCCGTATCACGTCCTGCTCGACGAGCTCGAGGAGCGCGAACGCGGCACGGCACGGCTGGGCACGACCTCCCGGGGCATCGGTCCCGCCTACATCGACAAGGTCGCCCGGAGGGGCATCCGGATGGTGGATCTCCTGGCCTCCGACCGATTTCGATCTGGCCTGAAGGTCGCGCTGGGCCGGATTAATCGGATGGTGGACGGCTACTACCGAGCTCGTGGGGTGGATCCCGACCTCGACGCCCTCATCAGTTCCGCGACCGACGTCGAGGCGATCGAGGCCTCCTACCTTGCGGCGGCCGACCGCCTGCGGCCGCATGTGACCGATGGCCAGCGCCTGGTGGCGGATGCCCTGTCCAGCGGGGCACGGATCCTGCTCGAGGGTCAGTTGGGAACGATGCGCGACGTGGACTGGGGCGCCTACCCGTACGTGACCAGCTCGTCGCCGATTCCCGGCGGCGCGTCCATTGGCGCTGGCCTGCCGGCGAGTGCCATCGATGAGGTCATCGGCGTGACCAAGGCATATTCGACGGCCGTCGGTGCCGGGCCACTGCCCACCGAACTGAACGATGCGGATGGCGAGCGCCTCCGAGGACGGGGGCAGGAGTACGGAACCTCAACCGGACGTCCGCGGCGCTGTGGCTGGTATGACGCGGTCACCGCCCGGTTCTCCGTCGAACTGGCGGGCTATTCACGGATCGCGCTCACCAAGCTCGACGTGCTCGATTCCGAACGAGAGATCCCGATCTGCATCGCCTACCGCGATCCGCGTAGCGGGCAGGTTGCGACGGTCAATCCGGCGGCGAGCGAAGACCTGGCGACCTGCGAACCGGTCTACGAGCGACTCGTCGGCTGGGGTTCGGACACGACCGCTGCTCGCGAGTGGGGAGACCTTCCCCCGGCGGCGCAGGCGTACGTCCTACGACTCGAGGAACTTGCCGGCGTCCCGATCAGCTACGTATCGGTTGGGCCGCATCGGGAACAGATGATCGTCCGCTGACCATGGGCACCCGTATACTTCTAGGCACCCCATGATCGAGTCGCACGCCCTGCTTGCCGACCCCGCCACCACCCGACTGCGACGTGCGTACGGCTTCGAAGAGGTCGCGCTGGTCCCGGGAGCGGTCACCCTCGACCCGTCCGAGGTCGAGTTGAGTGTCGACATCGGCGGCATCCGGCTGGAGGCCCCGATCCTGGCGGCCGCCATGGATGCCGTCAGCGACGTGGATTTCGCCATCGGTATCCATCGGCTTGGCGGGCTGGCGGTCGTCAACCTGGAGGGCCTGTACACCCGATTCGACGATCCCGCCGCGATCATTGATCGGGTCGTGGCCGCACCCAGCGCCGACGCGG
>JAHFBB010000126.1 GCA_023250255.1 Chloroflexota bacterium
GGTCGGTCGCCGCCGCGTCGAATCCGGCGGAGATGAGCATTGCGCCGGGGCGAAAGGCGGCCAGCGCGGGCAGAAGGTCATCCCGCCAGGCCGCGACGAATTCCGCATCGCCGCTTCCCGGGGTGAGCGGGTGGTTCCAGGTCGCGCCGCGACCCGGGCCGATGCCGACCTCGTCGGCAGAACCAGTCCCCGGGTACAGGCCGGACGAATGGGTCGAGGCATAGCCAATGGTCGGATCGGCGGCGAACAGGGCAGCCGTGCCGTCCCCGTGATGAACGTCCCAGTCGACGATCCCAACGCGTTCGATACCCCCGACCGCGCGCAGCCACGATGCCGCCACCGCCACCGAGTTCAAGAGGCAGAATCCCTTCCCTTGGTCCGCGACGGCATGGTGGCCGGGAGGACGAGCGGCAGCCACCGCGATCACGGCTTCACCGCGGGAAACCGCGGCGGCACCAGTCACGGCGGCACCAGCTGCCAGTCGGGCGGCGCGCGGCGAGCCGGCGACGAGGTAGGTGTCCGGGTCGAGATATCCTCCGCCGGCCGCCTCCCAGTCGTCGAGGGCATCCAGGTAGCGGACGTCATGAACGCGCAGGAGGTCCTCGCGCTGGGCCTCCTGCAGACCTGGTCGGTCCACGACCAGGTTGCGAGCACGGGCCGCCTCCTCCACGCCGGCAACGGCCGCCGCTCGGCGTTCGGGACGTTCCGGATGCCCTGACAGGGCGTGTCGATCCATGTCGCCATCGGTCAGGAGCAGCAGGCGGGGCGCACCGCCGGTCATCACAGCCTCAGCGCTGGATGAAGCGGACGATCAGCAGGGTGAACTCGAACAGCAGGTACATTGTTCCGCCCAGGATGAGCGGCGAAATCGGATCGCCGCCTGGGGTGAGGACGATCGCAAACAGGGTGATGGCTACGATCGCCGACCGACGCGCGGCCGACAGCCGCTTGTGGCTGAGGATTCCGGTCCGGGCCAGGCCGATCAGGATCACCGGGAACTGCAGGACGAGCCCGAAGGCCAGCATCATGGTCGTCACGAAGCCGATGTACTCGTCGATGGTCAGCAGCGGCTCGACCCCATCCCGCGCAAAACCCAGCAGGAAATTCAGGGCGTACGGGATGACAGAGAAGCCGATGACCACCCCGAGGCTGAACAGGACCATCGAGGCGATGAGCAGCGGCCACACGATTCGCCGTTCACGGCTGGTCAGGCCGGGCGTCACGAACCGCCAGGTCTCAAAGAAGATGATCGGAATCGCCAGACCGATGCCGATGAACCCAGCGATCTTGAACTGCGCCGACAGTGCTCCACCGGGGCTGGTGAAGTAGATCGTCGAGTACTCCTCCGGCAGCGGTCGGCGAAGGAGATCGAGTACCGGTCCGGAAACCACGAAGCCCACGACCGCGCCGATCAGGATGGCGATCACCACCACGATCAGCCGACGGCGCAATTCCTCCAGGTGCTGGAGGATGCTCATGGTTGCCGGTTCGGTCATGGCTCAGGGGCGCCACGGGCGCCCGGCCCCGCGCTGTGCCGGGCCGAAATGCGCGGCAGGCGGCTTACGACTCGGCTGGGGGCTCGGCCGGGGTTTCGGCCGCCGGTTCGGCGGCGGGCGCGGCCGCGGGCGCAACGGCTGCCGTCGTCACCGCGGCGGGCGCGGCCGCAGTCGGTTTCTTCTCGCCACGAACCGATCCCTCGAGATCAGACGAAGCCTTTCGGAATTCCCGGAGGCCGTTGCCGATGGCATTTCCGATTTGAGGCAACTTGCCAGGGCCGAAGATGATCAGAACGACGATCAGCAGGACGACCAGTTCGGGCCAGCCGATAGGTCCCATCTTGCTACACGATCCTCCTGCGGTTCGTTGCGGCGACTAGGGGTCGAGTGTAGCACCGGCCCGGATGATCCGATCACTCCAGTTCCGGACGCGGCGCGAGAACTCTTCTGCCCAGTCGGGGCCAAGATCCTCGGTCAACGCGCGTGACAGACTGATGAGCCCGGGCGCCGCCGTCCCGTCTGCGGCGGCCACCGAACCGGCCAGATCGCCGCCCTGTGCACCAACACCGGGAATGAGGAATCCCGGTCCAGGGCAGCGGGCACGCAGATCGACCAGCGTCTGCGGATCCGTCGCACCAACCACCAGACCGACTCGCCCGTCGGGCCATCGCTCGGCTGCCCATCCGGCAACGGCCTGACTGAGCGTCTGCCCGCCCACCACGAGCTCCTGGAACCGACCGGCGCTCGGGTTCGAGGTTCGCGCGAGGAGATAGACCATCCGGCCTGGAAACGCCAGGAATGGCTCCACTGCATCCTCGCCGAGGTACGGCGAGACGGTCACCGCATCCGCGCGCAGGTGTCCCAGCAGCGCCTCGGCCGACCGTTCGGCGGATGGACCGATATCTCCGCGCTTGGCATCCAGGACCAGGAACCGATCCGGACCGATGTCTTCCCGAAGACGCTCGAGAACCGCCCACCCCGACGAGCCGAGCGCCTCGAAGAACGCGACGTTGATCTTGACCATCCCGATTCGTTCGATCGCACGCTCAACGACGGTCCGGCAGAACCGCTCGAGGCCGCCCACGGTTGGCGGAAGGTCGGGCGGGAGGCGATCCAGCCGGGGATCCAAGCCCAGGGTGAGGGCGGACCCACTTCGCGCCCGCGCTTCCCCGAGTCGTTCGAGCGCCGTGTTGGCGGCCATCAGCCGGCGACCGCCAAGGTCCGCGGCCGCGCCGTGATGACCGATTCCGACGGACTCGCCCAGTCAAGCAGCCGGAGGCGCAGCCGCGGCAGGCCGCGGAACGTGTCCCGCTCGAGGGTGGCCACCACGTCGATCCGTTCGCCCTCGGCAGGCAAAGGGGCGTCTTCACCCACGCTGAAGCCAACCGCGTCGACCGTCTCGGCGCCGCGCAGCAGGCGGAACGAGACGTGCGCATCGCCCGTCCCCATCCGGCGGGCGGAACCGACCCGCAGCCCGTGGATGGCCAGCACCGGCTCGGGGTTGCCGGTGCCGAAGGGTGCCAGCCGCTCGAATTCGGTCAGCAACTCCCAGCCCACCATGGATCCGGGCAGGACCAGGTCGACCGCCACCAGATTTGGTTCGTCGAGCACGGGCCGATCCCCGGCCGGGAACGGCCGTGGCAGGGCGGCGAAGGCATCACGGAACGCCGGCCATTGCTCGGTGGAAAGGCTGAATCCCCCCGCGCCGGCGTGTCCCCCGAACTGGCTGAGATGGTTGCCGACTGCGCCCAGAGCCTCCGCAACGTGGAAATCGTTCGGCGCTCGTACCGACCCGCGAATAGCAACCCCGACGATGGTGGCCGCGGCGACCGGTCGGGCGAGCTGATCCGCCAGACGGCCGGCAATGAGCCCAACCAGCCCCGCCGGCCAGTCGTCGGAACGGATGGCAAGAGGCCAGCTGCCGGGCGATTCGTCGGCCAACGCCCGTGCCTCGACCATCAGCTCGGCCGTCCTCGCCTGTCGCTGCCGGTGCAGCACCTCCAGCTCGGCGTCCAGGCGTGCGGCCTCGACCGAGTCCTCGGTCAGGAGCAGATCCAGGGCCAGCATCGCATCGGCGATCCGGCCCGCCGCATTCAGCCGGGGCGCCAGCCCGAAGGCGAGGTCGCGAGCCGTGGGCTCCGCGGGATCATCGGCCGAGCGCTCGAGGAGCAACCGAAGCCCGGGACGGCGTGTCTCCGCCAGCTCGGCCAGCCCGAGCCGGACGACGATGCGGCTCTCGCCAGTCAGCGGCGCCATATCGGCCAGGGTGCCGATGGCCGCCAGTGCCGCCAGGTCCGCGGCTCCGCTCCCCCTCTGACCGAGAAGTGCGCTCGCCAGCTTCCAGGCCACGCCCGCGCCGGTCAGGTCCTTGTCGGGATAGGCGTCACCGGGCCGATGCGGGTCCACCACTGCCACCGCGGCCGGTAGGACTGTCGGGGCCACGTGGTGATCGGTGACGATGACGTCCAGCCCCAGCTGAGCCGCCTCCGCGATCTCGGCCACGTTGCCCACGCCGCAGTCACAGGTGATTACCAGCTTCACCCCTTCGGCAGCCAGCGCCCGGATCCCGAGCACGGACAGCCCATATCCCTCGCGCTCACGGGACGGGAGGTAGGGCCGCGGATCGGCGCCCAATGCACGCAGAGCCAGAATCCAGATCGCGGCAGCGGTCATGCCATCCGCGTCGTAGTCCCCCCACACCGCCATCCGCTCACCCCGATCCAGGGCGTGCCCCAGGCGATCGAGCGCCGCCTGCGCATCGGTCATCAGGATCACCGGATGCAGGTCGGAAGGACC
>JAHFBB010000127.1 GCA_023250255.1 Chloroflexota bacterium
TCAAGGCGAAGATCCATGACGTCCTGAGCGCGTTCCTCTATGAGCGCACTCACAGGCGACCAATGATCCTGCCCATCGTCCTGGAGGTCTAGGAGCCGATGGCGCGCAAGACCGGCAGCCGCTCGCGACGGAGACGCCGCAGTGGCCCGCTGATTCGATTCAACGGGCGCATGGTCCGGGAAATCCTGGCCTTCCTGCTCGTCTTCCTGGCCGTCCTGTCGGTCATCGCGATCGTCGCGCCCGACGCGGGCGAGTTCATCCGACCCTGGCACGACCTCCTGTCGTACCTGCTCGGATGGGGGATCTTCTTCTCGCCCGCGATCCTGGCCGGATTCGCGGTTCTGCTCTGGATGCAATCGGTTCCGTCGGAGCGGGCCATCACTGCCTGGGGGGTGGGAGTCATCGTCATTTCCCTGTTGGGCATGTTCCACCTGGCGGTCGGTGGCGGTGAGGAAGCGGTTGCCAGCGGAGATGGGGGAGGGGTGATTGGGCTCTGGGTCAGCAGTTTCCTGACCCGGTTCCTGGGCGATGCCGGGGCGTGGATCGCTCTCCTGCTGCTGTTCATCGGCGGCATCCTGTTGTACTTCAACATGTCCGCCGGCGACCTGTTCGCCACCTGGTCATATCGGCGCGAGGAAGCGGCCAGGGCCACCAACGGTCGCCAGACCTCCGTCCGTACTGCTGGAGCGGCCGATGAGCCGCCCAACCGGCCGGAACGGACCGAACCGCCTCTCATCATTCGGCGCCAGCGTCCTGACACCAACGGTCACGCGACGCCGCCGGTTCCTGCCGTCCCGGACGGCGGACTGACCGTTGCTGAGGCAGGGATAGGTGCGGCCGCGGTCGCTGGAGCCGGCGCCGACCTCGACGAGGGGGAGGACGCTTTCCTGACCGAGGTCGGGGTGGCTGAAGCGAACGACGCAGCCCTCGAGCCGGCCGATGGCAACTGGCAGCTCCCCGACATAGGCCTGCTGGCCGATGGGCAGGGAGGTGGCGTGGGCCAACTCGATCTCACCGCCAAGGGGGATCGGATCACCGAAACGCTGGCCAGCTTCGGCATCGGGGTGAATGTCGCCCGGATTCAGGAAGGTCCGGTGGTCACCCAATACGCCCTCGAGGTCGACCCGGGGATCAAGCTCTCGCGGATCCAGGGGCTCGCCGACAACATCGCTTTGGCGCTGGCCGCGCGGTCGGTGCGGATCGAGGCGCCCATTGCCGGTGAGCCGTACGTCGGGGTCGAGATTCCCAACGCGGCGTTCGACATGGTCACCCTCAAGGAGGTCCTCGCCTCGCCGACATTCGAACAGGCTGCGGCACGCAGCAAACTTGCATTCGGCCTGGGCCAGGACGTGGCGGGCCAGCCGTTCCCGGCCGATCTCGGCCGGATGCCGCATGTGCTCATTGCCGGTGCAACCGGTTCGGGCAAGAGCGTCTGCGTGAATGCCATCCTGTGCTCCCTGCTCATGCGGTCCAGCCCGAGCGAGGTGAAGCTGTTGATGATCGACCCCAAGCGGGTCGAGATGGCCAACTACCGCGGGATTCCGCATCTCCTGACCGAGGTCATCGTGGATGCCGACAAGGCGGTCAATGCCTTGAAGTGGACCGTGACCACCATGGAAGCGCGCTACCACCAGTTCGCCGAGCGCGGTGTCCGCAACATCGCCGGCTTCAACGAGCGGGTCGGTCCGGGCGAAGACCGGATGCCCTACATCGTGATCGTCATCGACGAGTTGGCTGACCTGATGATGGTCAGTGCCTACGAGGTCGAGGCCACCATCACCCGGATCGCCCAGCTCGCCCGGGCGACGGGCATCCACCTGGTGGTGGCCACTCAGCGACCATCGGTCCAGGTCATCACCGGCCTGATCAAGGCGAATATCCCCAGCCGGATAGCGTTCGCCATGACCTCCGGGGTGGATTCGCGCACGATCCTGGACACGACCGGTGCCGAGGACCTGCTCGGACGGGGAGACATGCTCTACCAGCCAATCGACGCGCCACGAGCCGTCCGTCTGCAGGGGGTACTGGTCACCGATGAGGAGATCGAGAAACTTGCGCGCTTCTGGCGCGCGCAGGGAAGCCCGCATTACCGGCCGGAAATCACCGCACCTCGACGGGACAGTCGAACCAGCAGCTCCGATGAGGGCGACGATGGCGATCCGCTGTTGAGTCAGGCGATCGACATCGTTCGCCGCAGCGACAAGGCCTCTGCGTCACTGCTTCAACGCCGCCTGCGGGTTGGGTATGCCCGGGCCGCGCGGATGCTGGACCAGATGGAGGACCGCGGCATCGTAGGACCTCAGGACGGAAGCAAATTCCGCGAAGTGCTGGTTACCTCTGACGGCTGGGGAGGCGACGTCGGTCCGGACGGAGCTGACGAATGACCGGAGCCGAGCCCAGCCTCGGCTCCACGCTGCGGTCCACCCGAGAAGCTCGAGGCATTGACCTCGCCCGCGTCCAGCGGGACACCCGGATCCAGTTTCGGTATCTCCTGGCACTGGAGGACGGGGACTATGGCGACCTCCCCGAACCGCTGTACGTGCGCGGCTTCATTCGGCTGTACGCCTCGTATCTCGAACTCGACCCGATCGGCCTATTGGCTCGGTATGACCGGGAAACACGCCAGCCGCCTTCGCGCCGCGGTCGCCCAGCCAGCGAACCCCCGCCACGTCAGCGACCGGTCGGCGCGGGCCACCTGATCCTGACATCGACCCGGCTGGGGGTGGCCCTCATCGCGGTGGGCGTGGCGGTTCTGGGCATCTATCTGGGCTACGAACTCATCACCTTTGCCCGCACGCCGGAACTGCGGCTCACCGCCCCGGCCGCCGACCTGGCGGCCTACTCGGCCGAGACAATCACCGTCAGCGGTGAGACTGCGCCGAACGCGACCGTGACTCTCAGCGGCCTGCGACACAACCCCGACGTCACCGCCGACGGCGAAGGCCGGTTCACGGTGGTCGTTCGGCTCGTCCCCGGTTCGAACGTGATCACCGTCGTAGCACATGACCCGGTCACCGATCGAGACTCGGCGCCAGCCGTGCGCACGGTCACCGTGGTTGTCCCCGTGCCCAGCCCGAGCCTGAGCCCAAATCCGAACGCGTCGCCGTCGAGTGCGGCAGGATAGGAGCACCATGGCCGCCGATTCATCGTTTGACGTCGTCAGTGATTTCGACCAGCAGGAGCTGGTGAACGCCCTGGACCAGGTGCGGCGGGAAATCGGGACCCGGTTCGACTTCAAGAACAGCCGATGCACCCTCGAACTGGCGAAGACCGAAATCACCCTGCAGGCCGACGACGAGTTCCGGGCGGCAGCGGTCAAGGATCTCCTCCAGGGCAAGGCCATCAAGCGGGGGCTGTCGTTGAAGATCTTCGACTGGGGCAAACTTGAGCCCGCAGCCGGCGGCACGGTCCGCCAGCAGATCGGCTTGCAGCGCGGCCTGAACTCCGATCAGGCCCGGGAGTTGAGCAAGCGCATCCGCGAGCACTTCCCGAAGGTGAAGAACACCATTCAAGGTGACGCCGTTCGCGTCTCTGCCAAGAGCAAGGACGACCTGCAAGCGGTTATCACCGACCTCCGGGCGCTGGACTATCCGGTCGCGCTCCAGTTCATCAACTACCGGTAGACCGATGCCCGGAGCTCCCTCCGAGGCCGACCTTGAAGCTGCGGCCACACGACTTGGCGAGGCTCTCCTGGCCCGCGGTTGGCAGGTCAGCTGCGCCGAATCGTCCACCGCCGGCCTGCTGGCAGCGACCATCGCCGGTATTCCAGGTTCGAGCAGATATTTTCGAGGTGCCGCGGTGACCTACGCCAGCGACCTGAAGACCTCGCTCCTGGGAGTGCCGGCTGAGACGCTTCGCGAGCATGGGGCGGTGAGCGCCGAGGTCGCCCAGGCCATGGCCGCAGGCGCTCGTCGGGTACTGCAGGCGGACCTTGGCCTGGCGGTTACCGGGATCGCCGGTCCAGACGGCGCGACCTCGCACAAGCCAGTTGGCCTGCACTTCGTGGCGGCCAGCTTCCCCGGCGACGAAGCCATGGTTGAGCGTCGAGTCTTCGACCTGGACCGGAACGGAAACCGTCGGGCAGCCGCACTGGCGGCGCTCGATCTCGGCCTGCGCGCCGCCACGGTCGGCTGAGATGGTGCGACGCGGCGAACGGATCCACATCGTGGGCATTGCCGGCTCGGGAGCTGCGGGCGCCGCGGTGCTGGCGTCGCGCGCCGGCGCCATCGTCACTGGTTGCGATGCGGGAGGACCGACCGCCTATACCCGTCAGCTGGACGCTGCCG
>JAHFBB010000128.1 GCA_023250255.1 Chloroflexota bacterium
GACGGTGGCGGCGGAATGGTTCTCGGTGTTCGAGGGCGCGGGCCTGGACGGGGTCATCGCCAAGCCAGTAAGCGGCGCATACGTGGCTGGTAAGCGGACCATGGTCAAGATCAAGCACGCCAGAACCGCCGACTGCGTGGTGGCCGGCTTCCGCTGGCACAAGAATGGCCCGGGCTCGCTGGTCGGGTCGCTCCTGCTGGGGCTGTACGACCACGACGGCACCCTTCACAGCGTGGGGGTCGCCTCATCGTTCAGCGTCGCACGGCAGCGCGAGTTGACCGAACTGCTGGCCCCGTACCGCCAGGGCGCACTGGACCACCACCCCTGGCGTGAATGGAAGGAACTCGAATCGGAATGGGCCGAGCAGCGAATGCCCGGTGCGACATCGCGCTGGAACCGGGGCAAAGACCTGTCCTGGGAGCCCGTGCGCATCGAGCTGGTGGCGGAGGTCGCCTACGACCACCTCCAGGGCCGACGGTTTCGGCACGCGACCCATTTCAGCCGCTGGCGACCCGATCGGTCGCCGGCAGACTGTCGGTATGACCAATTGGAGGAGACTGCCCCCGCCCTCCTGTCCGACCTGTTCGGGGGCTGAACCGAGCCGTTACACTGCGGCCCCAGTTTTCGAGCAGGAGAGCCTCCTTCGTGACCATTACCGCCGCCGACCCGAACGCCGCTGTCAACGAGCTTGCCGATCTCTTCTGGGATGGCGTTCTGGAACGGGATCCGATTGCTGCGACCATCTACGGAGACGCCCGCTTCGACGATCGTCTGCCCGACTACGGACCGGTCGGTCGGGCCGCCGAACGTGCCGCGCTCAAGGCCATGCTGGCCGAAGCGGAGACGATCGACCCGATCGGGCTGGACGTCGAGGGTGTCATCACCCGCGACATGTTGCTGCTCGTGGGCCGCAATCTGCTGGAGGCGCTCGATCACAAGTTCTACCAGCTGGCAGTCAATCACATCTGGGGTATCCAGATCCTGCCGACGACCATTGCCCAGTACCAGTCGGCAAGCACAGCCGAGGGCCTCGAAAACCTGCTGGGGCGCCTGCGGGGGTACCCGGAACTGGTTGAACAGCACATCGCGACGCTCCGCGAGGGGGTGGCGGAAGGTCGGACGTCGGCCGCAGTCCCCGTCCGTCGGGCTATCGAACAGATCGATCGTCTGCTGGCCGTTCCGTTCGGCGAATCGCCAACCGTTCAGCTCGCCCAGGTTGCCGACGAGGCTGCCCGCGATCAGGTTCGCGCCGTGATGGAGTCCACGGTTTACCCGGCCATTGCCCGCATTCGCGATTTCTACCGGGACGAGTACGAGGTCCACGCGCGTCCAGAGCCGGGCATTGGATCGACCCCTGGGGGCATGGCGGCCTACGCGGTTGCCATCCGCAATGAGACCACCGTCTCGGCCACCCCCGAGGAGGTCCACGCCTTTGGAATCGAGGATCTCGATCGGATCGAGACCGAGAAGGACGAGATCGCTCGTCGCCAGGGTTTCGCCGATCGGCACGCCTTCGCCGCATCGCTGGCCGAGGATCCGGCGAACCACACCTCTGACCCGAACCGGATCGTCGAGATTGCCCGCGAGCAGACCGACCGCGCCTACGAGACCGCGCCGACCTACTTTGGGCGTCTTCCCAGCGCCAACTGCGTCGTCATGGCGGTGGAGGCCTATCGCGAGCGTGAATCGCCCCCGGCGTTCTACATGCAACCGGCAATCGACGGCTCGCGTCCTGGCCAGTACTACCTGAATACCTACCAGCCCGAGCAGCGCCAGATCCACAAGCTGGCGTCCATCAGTTTCCACGAGGCGACGCCGGGGCATCACTTCCAGTTGGCGATCGAGATGGAGCTCAGGGACTTGCCACGGTTCCGGACCATTGGCTCGAAGATGGCCGGCGTGGCGTACGTTGAAGGGTGGGGCTTGTATACCGAGCGACTCGCCGACGAAATGGGTCTGTACCTGACCGATGCCGAGCGACTCGGCATGCTCGACGCACAGTCATTCCGGGCGGCGCGACTGGTCGTCGACTCCGGCCTGCACGCCTTCGGTTGGAGCCGAGAGCGGGCCATCACCTTCATGCAGGAGCGCGGGTCACTCCCGTTGGTCGATGCCGAGATCGAGGTCGATCGCTATACGATCTGGCCCGGGCAGGCACTGAGCTACAAGATGGGACAGCGCGAGATCGAGCGCGCCCGCGCCGAAGTTTCGGCGGCCATGGGACCGCGGTTCAGCCTGCAGGCCTTCCACGATGAGGTCCTCGGTCACGGCTCGCTGCCGCTGGCCACCCTGCGCCGCGAGATCGGCGCGTGGGTCGAGGCGGCCGTCGATCGGGCCGGCTGAGCCCGAAGGCATGCTGCCTCCGGAACGGATCACCCTCGAGGGCCGATTCGTTCGGCTGGAACCGCTCGCCGACCACCACCGCGACGACCTGTTGGCCGCCGCGGCCGAGGATCCGGCAACCTTCCGCTACATGGGCTCCGACCTGTCCGCCGGTGCGGACGCCTGGCCGGCCTACCTCTCGGATGCGCTGCGCCCCGACTATGTCGCCTGGGCCACCATCGAACGGGCGAGCAATCGGGCGATTGGCTCCACCCGATTCGGCGACATTGCCCCCGAGCATGGCCGGGTCGAGATCGGCTGGACCTGGATCGCACCGTCCCGACAACGGACCGCGGTGAACACCGAAGCCAAGTTGCTCCAGTTGTCCTATGCCTTCGACTCGCTCGGGGCCGGTCGAGTTGCCCTCAAGACCGATGGCCGCAACGAGCGCTCACAACGGGCGATTGAACGTCTCGGCGGCGTGCGCGAGGGGGTCCTCCGCCGCCATCTCCGCCTGCCCGACGGGTTTATCCGCGACACGGTCTACTACTCGATCCTGGCTCACGAGTGGCCGTCGGTAAAGGCCCGCCTCGAGGACGCCCTCAGCTAGGGGCGCGACCCACCCCACATGACGGCCGGGTCGTAGTCAGGATCGAGCGGTTCCTGCATCGGTCGCTCGTTCGACGGGACGTGGCGGAGGTTGAGGCGGACGCGCCACCAGACCGTGGAGCGCCCGCGCATCGCGTCGAACAGGATGTCATCCACCGCGAGGAGAGCTGCCGCCGCGGGGTGCCGTTGCCGCCAGCGCTCGAGCCCGGCCTCGACTTCGGGGCGGGTGGCAGCCTGGCCGACGACCACGAGTGGCTGGGATGACCGTCGGCGACCCGTTGGCGAGGGGGCAGACGTTTCGCCAACCATCCGCTGTTTCGATGGCTGGACCCGAGGCGGTTCTCCGGCCTGCTTGGCATAGTGTGGCGGCCAGGGTGCGTCACCGAGTCCCTCGGCGGCGTGGCGCTCGACGAGTTCGAGGAGGCCTTCGAGCGAGTGGCTGACCTCATCGATCCCGGCCCCGAGGTCGCCATGCGTTGCGAACCGTGGTGGAACTGTGAGAACTGTGAAGTCGGCGAGTTCGGCATCGGGCAGTTCAGCCCAGGTCAGCGGCGCGGCGACCCGAGCGTCTGGGACCGGGCGAACCGAGTATGCCGAAGCCACCGTCCGATCCTTGGCGTTCTGGTTGTAGTCGAGGAACACGCCATGACGCTCCTCCTTCCACCACTTGCTGGTCGCAATGGTCGGCGCCCGCCGCTCGACCTCGCGAGCCACCGCCAATGCGGCGCGCCGAACGTCGGAGAAGCCCCAGCGCGGCTCGATGCGCGCATAGACGTGAATCCCCCGTGAACCGGAGGTCTTCGGCCAACCGGTCAGGCCGTGATCGGTGAACACGTCACCCACCACCAGGGCCACCCGTCGGACGTCGTCCCAGGAGACGCCGGGTTGGGGATCGAGGTCGATCCGGAGCTCATCGGGGTGTTCGAGGTCCATGTCGCGGACTGGATGTGGGTTGAGATCAATACAGCCGAGGTTGACGACCCAGGCCAGTGCCGCCGCATTCGAGACGACCACTTCATCGGCTGTGCGTCCAGACGGAAACGCAAGGTGAGCCGTTCGCACGAAGTCCGGCAGGTTGTCGGGTGCGCGCTTCTGGAAGAAGAACGCGCCATCCGCGCCATGCGGGAATCGCTTCATGGCCATCGGCCGGTCGCGGATACCGCGCAGCGCGCCGTCGGCAACGGCGAGGTAGTACTGAACGAGGTCGATCTTGGTCAGGGGGACCGCGGGGAAAAAGACCTTCCCTGGATTGGAGATCGTCACCTCGCCTCCCTCGACCGCGAGGACAGCGACCTCGTCACGCGCCATGTGAACAGGGTAGCCTTACCGCCCATGCCC
>JAHFBB010000129.1 GCA_023250255.1 Chloroflexota bacterium
GCGCGAGATGTATGCCGCCGAGCTGCGCAGGGCCGGGTTCGGCGAGATCACGACCGAAATCGTGGACGCCCCGGAGTTCTATTTCGCCGAGGACTACCACCAGCAGTACCTCGCCAAGAATCCGGCCGGATACTGCCCGGACCACTCGACCGGTGTGAGTTGCCCGGTCGGGCTGGGAGTGTCCGCTCTCTAGGGGTCCGCAGTTGGTGCAGGCGTCGCCTCGAACGCCAGCGCCGCATACGAGCGGAACGGTTCATCGAACGACGACTTGTTGCCTGACCAGAAACGGGTGTACCCCCCTCTGCCGGCGACCATGTTCCGGTAGTAATCCTCGGCACCCACCCAATATTCGGCCGGGATCGAACCATCGCGATGCTGGTAGTACAGGTACTCCCACTGGTTGATCTGCAGGAACATGTAGCTGCTGCACCTCGCCCAATCGACCTCGCTCAATGCGTCGGGGGTCTCATGGCCGACCTGAACGATCCGTGCAAAACCCTCATTCTCGATGAGCAACTCCCGCGCACGCTGCGAGAGCATCAGGGCGTTGTAGTGGGCCTGGCTGCGGAGGAGTTTGGTGTTCTCGGCCATCTGGGTGTGCTGGGCCTGGAGCTGGCGGAAGATGGCAAAGAAGGTGATGGCGAGGGCGGTGAACTGGAGCGCCGTCCAGAACCACTCTGAGCCGGGTCCGATAAGTGCCAAACCGTCCGTGTTGATGATCGTCACGACCGCGCCCTCCGTCCTGCTGCTACCAACTCTGGCGGGGACGATACGCCTCTCCCCGGTGTAGGGTGGCTGCATGATTCGTGTTGGGCCAATTGTGATTCCGGTTGATACAGGTCTGGCGCCGTGACCGCCACCGAATTCGAGCACCCGCCCATCGTTCACCGTGACATGGCGCCGTACGACGCCCGGGCCTTGTTGGTTGACCTCGAGCCGGAGGCGGCTCGCCTCATCGACCGGCACCTGAAGATCGCCGTCGAGTGGTTCCCCCATGACTTCATCCCGTACAGCCTGGGGCGAGATTTCGACAAGGAGCCGTGGACGCCGGACCAGCCCCGGCTGAGCGGCGTCGCGCGCACGGCGTTCGAGGTCAACCTGCTGACCGAGGACAACCTGCCGTCCTATCACCGCCTCATCCATGGCATGTTCGGCGCGGGCGATGGCGCCTGGATCAACTGGGTCGGTCAGTGGACCGCGGAGGAGGGCCGTCACGCCATCCTCCTGCGCGACTACCTGGTCGTCACCCGAAACCTCGACCCCATCGCCCTCGAACGGTCGCGGATGAACCTGCTCAAGGTTGGCTACGACCGACCCAGCACTGACCCGCTCCGTGGCCTGGCCTACGTGGCTCTGCAGGAGGTCGCGACACGGGCTTCCCATCGCAACACCGGCCGCTATTCCGACGATCCGGTGGCCGACAAGATCATGGTCCGAATCTCGACCGATGAGAACCTGCACGCCGCCTTCTACCGCGACATCCTGGTCGCCGCCGCCGAGGCCTACCCGTCCTCGGCGGTTGAGGCGGTGACGGCCGAGATCATGTCGTTCGAGATGCCGGGGGCTGGCATCGCCGGTTATCGCCGCAAGGCCGCCGAGATCGCGCTCGCCGGGATCTACGACCTGCGCATCCACCTCGACGAAGTGGTCATGCCTCTCGTCCGCAAGTTGCGGGTCTTTGAGCTCGAAAACCTGACCCCTGAGGCTGAGGTCGCACGAACCGATCTGGCGGCGTTCCTGAAGGATCTCGAAATTTCAGCCCGACGGATGGATGAGCGACGCGCGCGCAGGGCGTCGGCTTAACCGATGAGAAGGGCCGCCGCTGGGATGGATCCTAGCGCGCGGTCGTGACAGCGATGACCTCGGTCCGCTCGGTCAGGACACCGTTGGTCCATTCCTCGACCCGGACGGGCATCCCCGGCAGGCGGCGAGCAAACCAGAATCGCTGCTCATCGGCTCCGTCGCGTACAACGTACCGCCAGCACGATTCGGTTCCCCAGGTCAATGCCACATCCTCCGCGGTGGCCACGGTTCGATCTGCTGGTTGTGAGGCATGGCCCTGAAGTTCGAGCCAGGTCGAGGTCCGCAGGACCGGCGAACCGGTTGGTTGGCCGTCGCCGTCCGTATCGACGAATTCTCGGGTGCCCTCGTGGGCGTTGGCCTGGGTGACCGTGATCTGACGGAAGGTCGGTGATTGGCCGGGGATGTCGGTCCGGACGCGAATCAGGCGCCGGACCCAGCTGTTGTCGCGAATCTGATCGGCGCTGAACGGCGTGGGCAGGTGGTCGATACGCAGCCGGTGGGACTCCGGCGGAAGATCCTCATTCACGATTGCGCGCCGGTCTCTCGGCGGTAGGCCTCGACGCCCTCGCCCACGGAGCGGTAGAAATGACCCGCGTCGATTGTTTCGAGTAAGCCGTAGCGCACGATCCGATCACGCACCCGGGTCTGCAGTTCGGCAAAGGCGAGGCTGATGCCGGCGGCATTGAGTTCGATATCGAGATCGGTGAGCATCGCGCCGGCCGTGGTGTCGATGTCGGTCACCGGCGCAGCGGCAACCAGGATCCAGCGCAGCGGCCCGGGCTCCTCCTTGACCAGTTTGCGGACCAGATCGCGGAACTGGTTCGCGTTGGCAAAGAACAGCGGGGCCGACCAGCGGACGATCAGCAGCCCGGGGATCTGGCGGGCGTTGGGATAGTCCTTGATGCTGTGGAAACCGGCGACTCCGGGTGCCTCGCCGAGGACGGACGCATGCGGTGTCCATGCGTGGCGGAAGACGTTGAGCATCGACAGCACGACCGCGATAAGGATCCCCGGCAGGACCCCATAGAAGATGACTCCCAGGCTGCAGGCGGCCGCCAGGACGAACTCGGCCCGTCGAGCATCGAACAACTTCCGGAGTGCGCGAACGTCCACCAGGCTGATCGAGGCGGCAATGATCACCGCCGCCAAGGTGGGTTGGGGCATGTCCTGTACGAGGCCGGGGACGAACAGCAGCATCAGCAGGACAAGCACGGCTGCCACGACGCCGGTCAGCTGGGTGCGGGCCCCCGATTGAGCGGCTACCGCCGTCCGCGAGCCGCTGGTGCTCACGGCGAAGCCAGAGAACACGCTGGCCGCGAGGTTGGCCGAACCGATGCCCAGCAGTTCCTGGTTGGCGTCCACCTCGTCGCCGCTGCGGGCGGCGAAGCCGCCGGAAGTCGAAATCGTGTCACCGATGGCCACCAGCGAGATGCCCAGGGCACCGATGAACAGCAGCGGCAGGTCGCCGAATCCCGCCAACGGCAGGCTGGGCTTCGGAAATCCCTGGGGCAACACGCCGATTACTGAGACGCCGTGCGCGGCCAGGTCCAGGGCGATTGAGAGGCCAATGGCCGCCACCACCGCAATGAGTATCCCCGGCAGGCGCGGCAACAGGCGTCCGAACCCGAGAATGATCAGCAGGCTCAGCAGACCGATGCCCAGAGCCCAGGCGTTCGTCTCGTCCAGGCCCTCGACAAAGGCCTTGATCTCGGCGAAGAACCCGCTGGCATCGGTCGAGAAGCCGAACAGCTTCGGCAACTGGCCGACGAAGATCACCACTGCCAGGCCGGCGAGGTAACCGACCCGCACCGGGTTCGACAGCAGGTCGGCGACGAACCCGAACCGGGCGATGCCTGTGGCGACGGTAATGACCCCCACCATCAGCGCCAGCGTGCCGGCCAGCGCGACGGCCGTCTCCTGGTTGCCTGCGGCAAGGGGCAGGATGGTGGCGGCGATCATGGGCCCCAGGGAGGAGTCCGGACCCAGTACCAGGATGCGTGACGGTCCGAAGATGGCGTACGCCAGCAGACAGACGACCGTCGTATACAGACCGGTGATGGTCGGCAGGCCGGCCAGCTCGGCATAGGCCATCCCCTGCGGAACGAGCAGGGTGACAAGCACGACACCGGCAATGAGGTCGCGCGACAGCCAGGCAGGTTCGTACGAGCGAACGGCCCGGACACCGGGCATCCAGCGCTCGAGGGGGGTCATGTGTCAGAAGAGGCTGCGGCCGACGGCGCAGCACCTGAAGGTTGGTCGAGCCAACTGGCCCCGCTCCGGTCGACCCGACCGCCACTCGGAGTCCAGGCCCAGGCGATCACCACCTCGCCGCAGATCGAGCAGCGAAGGACCACGCCGGGGGCATTGACGTAGGCCCTCAGCGTGCCCACGGCGGCCTCGTTGGCGCAATGGGCGCACCTCCCGACCACTGCGGTCATCTCGACGCCGAACAGAAT
>JAHFBB010000130.1 GCA_023250255.1 Chloroflexota bacterium
GGAGCCGATGAGGAAGTACCAGTCGTGGTCCTTCCACGAGCGGCGATGAGCCGCGGCGAATATCACCGCCTGCGCCGCAATCGCAATACCGATGGGCAACCCCGAGAAGACCATCAATCCCAGGATCAGCGAGCGGAATTGGAGCTCCTCGGACACCGCATTGAGGGCCGCCCCCAACGTGCGCGACGGGAGCATCTCGATGGGCAGCGGCACGATCTGGCGGTAGCGCAGGATCGCGAGCGCCAGCCCGTTCAACACGGCCACCAGCGAGAACAGGACCATGGGCATCAGCGTCTCGCTCGCCTCGGCACCCACCAGGTACAGGGTCGCCCGGCCGTGAGGCAGGATGGCCACGATCCCCAGCATGAAGATCCCCACCAGGCCGTAGTAACTCAGCGGCCCGACCCACGGAGCGCGGAAGCGGAAGTAGTCGCTGCGCATGATCCGCTCCTGGTCGAAGCGCAGCAGGATCATGAACAGGGCCAGGCCCAGGGCAATGGCCAGCCGCAGGCTGTCGACGAAACTCACGGGACCGATGATAGGAGAAGCGATCCGTTCTCGGCGGCCCTCACCCTCGCACGTTCGCGGCGTCCGGGGCGCCGCGTGCGCCGGGTGAGCACAACTGGCAGGCAGGGGCGGGTTCAGCCGCGTGGCGTGCGTGGGGCGCACATCTGACCCCTGAGGTGGCTTGCCAGGGGCCTTCTTGCCAGTTGTGCCCATGGGACGCACGCCGGCGCGGAGGCGCCGGGGCGGTTGCGACCTGCGACGGCGGAGTGACCCCCGGGCGGTATTCTCCGGTCGTGGTAGGTCCAATCGAATCTGCTTCTGCCCGCAACCTGCCAACCGGGACGGTGACCTTCCTCTTTACCGATATCGAGGGCTCGACCCGGCTTGTGCAGTCGCTGGGCGCCGATTTCGGGCCGCTCCTCGAGCGCCATCAGGCCCTACTCCGCACTGCCTTCAGCGAGGCTGGCGGCGTCGAGGTCGCCACCGAGGGGGACTCGTTCTTCGTCGTCTTCGCCAGCGCCACCGCCGCGATCCGGGCCGCCGCCGACGCCCAGCGGGCACTGGCCACCGAGGCGTGGCCAGCCGAGGTTCGGGTGCGGATGGGCCTCCACACCGGCGAGGGCACGATCGGCGGAGACAATTACGTCGGCCTCGATGTCCACCGGGCGGCACGGATCGCCGCCGCGGCCCACGGCGGACAGGTGCTGCTGTCCGATGTCGCCCGGGCACTCGTCGCCGGATCGCTGCCGGCCGAACTCGGGTTGCGCGATCTCGGCGAGCATCGGCTCAAGGATCTCGACCACCCTGAACGACTGACCCAGCTGCTCATCGCCGGCCTGCCCGACGCGTTTCCCCCGCCGAGGAGCCTGGAGACGCCCACCAACCTACCGGCCCAGCTGACGACCTTCATCGGTCGCCGGCGGGAGGCCGAAGAGGTCGCTGAACTGGTTCGCCAATTCCGCCTGGTGACCCTGGTCGGACCCGGCGGGACCGGCAAGACGCGGCTGTCGCTGGAAGTCGCGTCGCAACTGGGCAGCGAACATCGGTCCGGCGCCTTCTTCGTGGACCTGTCGCCGCTCAGCGACCCGGCGCTCATCCCGACCACCATCGCTGCCGCGCTCAAGGTGCACGAGCTGCCGGGGAAACCGGTGCAGGAGGCCCTCGAGGCACACCTGCATGACCTCGAGATGCTCCTCGTCCTGGACAACTTCGAGCAGGTCCAGGCCGGAGCGCCGCTGGTCGGCCAGTTGCTCGAGGCAGCCCCGGGGCTGCGGATCGTGGTCACCAGCCGCGAGGTGCTCCACCTGCGGGGCGAACGCGAGTACCCCGTCCCGCCGTTGGGCGTGCCTGACCTGGCCGCTCTGCCAGCGCTGGACGCCCTGACCCAATACGACGCGGTGGCGCTGTTCATCCAGCGGGCGCAGGCCGCGCGTCCGGAGTTCGCGGTCACTAACGACAACGCGCCGGCGGTCGCCGCGATCTGCGCCCGGCTCGACGGGCTGCCACTGGCTATCGAACTGGCGGCGGCCCGGGTGAAGGTGCTCTCGCCCGAGGCTATCCTTCGGCGGCTCGAGCACTCGCTGTCACTACTGACGAGCGCCGCACCCGACCTGAGCGAACGCCAGCGGACCCTGCGCGGCGCCATCGATTGGAGCCACGACCTGCTCGACCCGGGCGAACGGCTCCTGTTCCGACGGCTCGGCATCTTCGTGGGCGGGTTCACCATCGAACGGGCGGAGGCGATCGGTGACGCCGACGGCGCGGTGGGCATGGACATGCTCGACGCGCTCAGCTCATTCGTGGACAAGAGCCTGGTCCGGCAACTGACCGGAGCCGATGGCGAACCCCGATTCGGCATGCTCGAGACCATCCGCGAGTACGCCCTCGAGCGGCTGACCGAGAGTCCCGATTGGGGTCCGATTCGACGCCACCACCAGGACGCCTTCGCGAGCCTGGCCGCGGAGATGGCGGCCGATGTCGCGGGCGCACGCCAAAAGGAGTGGACCGACCGCCTAGACCGCGAGCGCGACAACTTGCGCGCCGCCCTTCAGCGGCTGACCGATGACGGTCGTCTGGAGGCAGCCCTCGAGATGGCGGCGGCGCTGTGGCGCTACTGGCAGGTTCGCGGCAACCTGGCCGAGGGACGCGCAAACCTCGAGGCGCTGCTGGCTCGTCCGGGAGCGGCGGCGCCAATCGTCGCCCGGGCACGGGCGCTGTCGGCCCTCGGCGGACTCCAGTACTGGCAGTCGGACATGGATGCCTCCGAGCGAAGCTACACCGAGGGACTGGCGATCGAGCGCGGACTCGACGATCCGCCGGGCCTGGCGGAGGCGCTTTATAACCTCGGTTTCACCCTGGCCGTGGCGGGACGACACGCCGAGGCCCGCGCGCTCTCGGAAGAGGGCCTGGCCATTGCCGAACAGACCGGGAACCGGACGCTGATCCTCAACCTGCGCGAAGCCGTGGCCTTCCAGTCGTTCCTCACCGGCGACTACTCGACGGCGCTCGCCCTCCAGCGACAGAATCGTGAGGCCTTTCGGGCGGCCGGCGAGCCCTTCCGGGTGGCGACCGGGACGGGATTCTTCGCCTACCTCGAGGCGCAGGCGGGACGCTACGACGTTGCCCGGGCCCTCGAGCGGGAGGCGTTCGCCACCTTCCGCGCCGCGGGCGATTCCCACTGGATGGTCCGGGTGATGATGACCGCGGCCGCGACGGCGGTGCTCGTTGGCGACTTCGACCGGGCAGCCCAACTGGTCGGGGCGTACGACCGGATGCGCGCGCCGCTGGGCGCCATGACCACCCCGATGAATACCCTCAAGCTGGCCGACCCGGCCGTCGAGGCTCGGGCCGCACTCGGCGACGAGGCCTTCGAACGGCTCTCCGCTGCCGGCGGGGACATGAGCCTCGACGAGGTGGACGCCCTCCTCGGCTAGGCGTCGCCCCCGCCCGCGGTGTCGTGTGCGCCGGGCGAGCACATCTACCAGGCAAGGGCGGGTCCAGCCGCGTGGGGTGCGCGGGGCGCACATCTGACGTCGGAGGTGGCGGCCCAGGGGCCTTCTTGCCCGTTGTGCCCATGGGACGCACGCCAGCGCGCGGGCGCTACCGGCCGCTCGCGCCCGAGGCACGGGCTGCGGGCGCGGAGGGTGGGGCCCTCAGTAATGGCAACGGTTGCGGCGACGGACTGACTACGCCCTCAAGATCGGCACCCGTTGAGCCAAATGACCGGCCTGACCCTCAGGTTCGAGGGATTGCATGCCGGTAATGAGGGCGTGACCCTCAACGGGCGCGGCCGGTCGCCCGTGGCGGAAGGGGGCTAGCCGTCATCGCGCATGCGGAGGACGGCCAGGAACGCTTCCTGCGGAATCTCGACCGATCCGACCCGCTTCATCCGCTGCTTCCCCTCCTTCTGCTTCTCGAGCAACTTGCGCTTGCGGGTGATGTCACCGCCGTAGCACTTGGCCAGCACGTTCTTGCGCAACGCTCGGATCGTCTCGCGGCTGATGATGTGCGAGCCAATGGCGGCCTGGATGGGGACCTCGAACTGCTGGCGGGGAATGAGTTCCTTGAGTTTCTCCACCAGGGCGCGCCCGGTCCGGGGGGCGGCAGACCGATGAACGATCAGGCTGAGGGCGTCGACCGGCTCGGCGTTCACCAGGATGTCGAGCTTGACCAAGTCACCGGGGCGGTAGCCGGCGAAGGTGTAGTCCAGTGAGGCATAGCCGGAGGATCGGCTCTTCAGCTGGTCGTAG
>JAHFBB010000131.1 GCA_023250255.1 Chloroflexota bacterium
ACGGGCCACCGCGCACCTCGGCCCATGTGGCACTCGCGGTCTCCGCGTGTAGCCGGCTGACGCCGTTGGCCACTACGCAATGCCGCATGGCCAGGGCGGTTAGATCGAAATGATTGGCGCGATCGCTCGGTCCCTGGCCTTCTCGGGCAAGATCCTCGGGGGATAGACCGATGGCCGCGACCAGCTCGGCGGCCTCGGTGGTCACCAATCCCACCTCGAACGATTCATTACCCGCCGGCACCGGCGTGTGGACGGTGAAGACCGACCGGGCGCCGGCGTGATCAAGCGCGGCCGACGCGGAGGTGACGCCGGGTCGCGCGCGACGAGCCAGTTCGAGCAGCAGCAGCGCCGCATGTCCCTCGTTGAGGTGATACACGGCGGGGTCGATGCCCAGGGCGGCCAGTGCGCGCGTGCCACCGACCCCCAGCACGATTTCCTGTCGCAGCCGAGTCCGCCGGTCGGCAACGTACAGCCGGTCGGTGATCCGCCGGTCGTCGGGGCGGTTGTCCGTCAGGTCGGTCTCCAGCAGGACCAGCGGAACGCGCCCAATCTGCGCGATCCACACCGCCGCGCTCACCTGCCGGTCAGCAATCGGCACGGTGATCTGCAGGGGCCGTCCATCGGCCGCGGCGGCACGCCCAACAGGCATCGATTCGGGCGGCCTGGTCCGCCAATGCTCGAGTTGCCCCCCATCCTGATCGACGGATTGGTCGAAACCGCCTGCTCGGTACAGCAGGCCGACCGCCACCAGGTCCAGCCCCCGATCCGAGGCGGCCTTGCAGGTGTCCCCGGCCAGGATCCCCAGGCCGCCGGCATACAACGGAATCGACTCGTGGAGGCCGTACTCGGCGCAGAAGTAGGCAACGGGTCCCGGCTGGGAGTGGCCAGCGGCACCAGCCGCTGCCAGGTAGGCGTGCAGCCGGTCCAGTTCGCGGACCAACACCTGCTGGAACGCGGCGTCGCCTTCCAGCTCGGTCCAGCGCGCCGCGCTAGCGCCCCGAATGGCGGCGATCGGGTCGCGGGCCAGGGCCCAGGCTTCTGGATTGATCTGGCCCAGCAGGTCGGCCTGGCCACGGTCCCACGTCCAGCGCAGGTTCAGGGCGAGATCGGCGATGCCGCCCAGCGCAGGGGGAATGCGCAGGTCATCGCGGGGCAGGGTGGGCAGGAGCCCCGTGACGGACATCGGTGGCGGATCATATCGGCCAGCGGGTACCGCGCGCCGATGGGACGCGCTACCCTACCCATCCCCCATGGAAGGCTTCTCGGTCGACGAGGCGGCAGCTGTTCTTGGCGTCCCGCAGGCGCGGGTCTGGGAGTTGCTGGCCCGCGGCGTCCTGGCCGGGGCGGATCACAGTGGCGACATGCGGGTATTCCTTCGCTCCGAACCCGCGCCGGCGCCCTCCGTGCCGCACAACGGCAATGGCCATGCGTCCGAGGCGAGCGCGTTTCGGGAACTGCTGACCGAGTTCCGCAACCTGACCGAGCGGTACGGCCAGGCGTTGCTGGCCCTGGGTGAGGCGCGCGGCGAGGTGGCCGCGTTACGCGGTCGCGTTGATCTGCTGGAGGCACGTGTCGAACACCGGCTGTCCGGATCGATGGCTCCTGCCCCATACGTTGTCGGCGATTTCGACGAGCCGCCGCCGGTCGAAGAGGTTCCGGAGCCGGTTGCCGAGGTCGTTGAGCACGCGCCACGCCCGAAGTCCCGCCGCCGGACAGGCTCGTTCGAGGAGGCACTGGCTCGTGCCGAAGATCCAAGTCCGAGCACGTTGCCGGGATCGGAGACCATCAGCCTTCCCGGCGCGCGCGAGGCCGCCGCCGCCCTTGCCGAACTGCGCGACGATTCGGCAGACGCTGGCTCACCGCCGCCGGAGGTGCCCGCCTGGCAACCGAGCGGACCGCCGCCAGCGGCCCTGATCGAGGGTCCTTACAGTGCGGCCGTCGAGGAGCCCGACTGGATCGCCGAGGAGGACCTGGTCGGCGAAGTCAACGCACCGGCCGCACCGCTGCCGGTCTCCGAACCCGACACGACTGCCGAAGTTCCGGTGATGACCATCACGGCGGCGGAGTGGGCCGGCGTGGATGATGAGCAGGACAATGCGACCGCCGCGGATGAATTCGAGACGGCGACTCCCACCTGGCAGACAGTCGTGCCGCCCCTTCCTCCGCTGTTCGAGGAAGGGTCTGACCCGCTCACCCAGGTCGCCACCGACCAGGGCTGGGCCCCAGAGGACGTGGAGGCCATGCGCGAACTCCTGGCGGCCGAGGCGGCTGTGGCGGCCGTGACCTCCGTGACCGCCGAACCTGCCCAGGAGACCGGAACGGCCGAGCCGGCGATGACCGAGCCAGACCAGGAACCGGCTCAGTCGGCCGCGTCCTCGCCACCGCCGCCATCGATCACCCCGCCGGTGCGGCGGCCCATTCCGCCGCGGCGGAGTGCCACCCAACGGGCGACCCGGCGTCTTCGCCGCCTGTTCGGCGGCTGAGTGGCCGCGTCGAGCCGGATACCCAGCCTGGGTCATCGAGGAGAAGGCTGGGTCGCCCTCCAGTTCATCTGTCTCGGAGCGATTGCGCTGCTGGGAATGCGGGAGTTGCCGGATGCCCTGGCGAACAGCGCCACCCGGATGCCCGAACTGGTCGTCGGCCTGGCAGTCATGGCAATCGGTGGCCTGGTGATCCTGCTGGGTCTCTCCGAGCTGGGATCGAACCTGTCGGTCATGCCGCGGCCCCGGCAGGGGAGCGCGTTGATTCAGTCCGGCATCTACGCTCGGATTCGCCATCCGATGTACGCCGGCCTCATCGAACTGTCGCTGGGTTGGGCGGCTGTCACCAGCAGCGGAGCCGCCTTCGTGGTCTGCTTGGCGCTGGCAGTCGTGCTCGACCTCAAGGCCCGACGCGAAGAGGCATGGCTGACCGAGAACTTCCCGGATTACCCCGACTACCGCCAACGAACCCGGCGGTTCGTACCGTACGTCTACTGACCCGATTTGACCGGGCCGTCCGGTCTGGCCATACTGCTTCGTGTGACACGAACTATTACCGATGAGCGAAGCGTTGCCAGCCAGGTCCTGGCCGAGCTGGCGCCGATCATCGCCGGCGAGCGTGCCGCCCTGGCGGCGGGTTGCCACGAGCGCTCAATCAGCATCACCCACCTGCAGGTGATGAACATCCTTGACGCGGCCGGACCGATGCCCATGGGCCATCTTGCCGAGCAGCTCGGATCCACGCTGCCGACCCTGACCGGGCTCATCAGCCGGATGGAACACCGCGGGCTCGTGGTCCGTACCCACGATCAGACCGATCGGCGGGTGGTGTTCGTCCAGGTCACGCCGGCTGGAGCCAACCAGCTTCGCGACCTGACGGGCCTTCGACACCAACGACTGGCCCGGGCGGTGGCGCTCCTGTCCGAATCAGAGCAGCACGAGCTCGTTTCCGCGTTCCGCAATCTTCGCCTGGCCTTCGACAAGGCCCATCATCAGGGAGCCCCCGAATGATCCCAGATTTCCCGGTGCACCTCGACTCGCGTACGCGGCTCGAGATCATGGTCGCCGTGCTGTTGGCGATGTTCCTCAGCGCACTGGACCAGACGATCGTGTCGACCGCCCTGCCGACCATCGTCACCGACCTGCAGGGCGCCGAGCTGTACACCTGGGTGGTCACCATCTACCTGTTGACCGCCACCATCTCCGGGCCGATCTGGGCGAAGCTGTCCGACCTCTTCGGTCGGCGCCTGATCCTGACCAGCGGCGTGGCGGTCTTCCTGGTGGGCTCGGCACTTTCCGGATTGTCCAACGAGATGTGGCAACTCATTGCCGCCCGAGGCATCCAGGGCATTGGCGCCGGAGCGATCTTCCCGGTCGCCCTGGCGGTCATCGGCGATCTGTTCGAACCCGCCGAGCGGGCGAAGTACCAGGGGCTATTCGGGGCCGTGTTCGGGGTGAGTGCGCTCATCGGTCCGGCGCTCGGGGGCCTGCTGACTGACACGGTCGGCTGGCATTGGGTGTTCTTCGTGAACATCCCGATTGGCCTTGTGTCACTGGTCATCATCTGGCGGCTGCTGCCGGCATTCCGCCACCCCGAGCGAGTCCGCTCGATCGACTACCTGGGCAGTGCCGTCTTCGCCGCCGCCCTGGTGCCCATCCTGGTCGGCCTGACGAATGCCCAGCGACATGATTGGACTGATCCGCTCGTGGGCGGACTGA
>JAHFBB010000132.1 GCA_023250255.1 Chloroflexota bacterium
GGCTGGCACATCAGCGTCCGCGGCCCGCTCGGTTGCCTCGGCCAACTCGGCGATCACCTCGGTCAGCACTCCCCGCGGGTATTCAGGCAGCGCGCGGTTGTGCATGAGGACCAGGTACGCACCAGAATCGGCTGCCGCACGCAGGGTGTCGCGATCCCGGCGCCCGGCCCAGACATCGTTGATCATCCCTGCTCCCGCCGCGACGGCCGCGCGGGCGACCACCCCCTTGGTCGTGTCGACACTGATGAGCACTCTTTCCCCAAACCGTCCGGCAAGGGCGCTGATCACCGGCACGACCAGCTCCAGTTCTCGTTCGGCGCTGACCGGCGGGTGCTCCCCGTAGGAGTGAGCCGGTCGGCTCGACTCGGCACCGACGTCGAGCATCGTTGCGCCGGCTGCCACGAACAGTTCGGCCTGGGCAATGGCCGCGGCCACGACCTCGGCAGTCGACAGGTTCGCCGGAGCGAGACCGTCGCCCGAAAATGAGTCGGGCGTCAGGTTGAGTACACCCATGAGATGGGTTCTCGATCCCCAGCGCACCGTGCCCGGCCTCATTCGTCGGGCTCCGTCCCGGTGATGAGCGCGCGGATGGCGCCGACCAGGTAGAGGGAGCCACTGACCAGCACCGGCTCGTCCCCGCGGCGCAGCAATCGGGCCATGGCCAGCGCCTCGGCCGGCGTGGCCGCCATGCGACCGGCTTCCTCGCCGCGGTCGAGGCCGGTGACCCGGCGCCAGGTGCGCAGCAGCCGATCGGGCGGCAGTGCGTGGGGATCACCCACCGCGGTGAAGATCGGCAGCGGTTTCAGGGCGGCCAATTGCCGGAGTACGGCGCTCACCCGCTTGCCCGTCATGGCGCCAAACACCATCGGCACCCCACGCACGCCGAGCGCGGCCAGGCTCTCGGTCAGGACCCGGGCACCGGCGGGGTTGTGTGCGCCGTCGAGCACCACCGTTCCGTCAGGGGTCTCGACCCGCTCGAGGCGGCCCGGCCAGCGGGCCGCCGCCAGACCGGCGCGGATGGAGTTCTCGTCCAGGTCGAACGGGATGCCGCGTCGGTCAGCATCGGTCTGAAGAGCATCCAGGAGGGCTACCGCCACCGCGGCATTGTGCGCCTGGTGGCGTCCGATCAGCCCAAGCCGAACCGATGTCAAATCGGCCCTCGGGGTGGTGATATCGATCCAGGTCCCGGTCCAATCCATCCCGCGCAGAACAGCCCGGTAGTCCCCACTCGGGCCGGCTTGGACCAGGCGGACGTCCAGCGCCCGGCAGCGGTCTCGTATCGGGACCAGGCCGCGGCCCATCACCCCGCTGACGGCCAGGTTGCCCGGCTTGATGATCGCCGCCTTCTCGCTGCCGATGGCGGCCAGCGTTCGGCCCAGGTGCCGCTCGTGGTCATGCTGGATCGTAGTGATGGCTGCGACTCCCAGGTCGGCAGCGTTGGTCGCGTCGAGCCGTCCACCAAGACCGACCTCGACGACCGCGACGTCGACCCGCTGGCGCGCCAGCTCGGCGAACCCCGCGGCGGTGAGGACTTCGAATTCGGTCGGGATTCCGGCGGCCGGAGCGACCCGGTCGGCGGCGGCCAGCGCCGGAGCCAAGGCAGCAGCGAATGCAGTTGGCTCGAGCGGCAGGCCGTCGACCACGATCCGTTCGCGGTATGACACGAGGTGGGGTTTGGGCATCTCGCCGGTTCGCAGACCCCCCGCCCGGAGAACCGAGCCGGCCATGGCGACCACGGATCCCTTGCCATTGGTGCCGGCCACCAGCGCGCCGCGCAATGCCCGCTCGGGGTTGCCCAGTTCGGCGAGCAGCGCCTCGATCCGATCGAGGCCGAGAGTCACCCCGAACCGGCCACGCGACCGGAGGCCGGCCACGGCGCGCCGGTACTCGGGCGCCGCCTGGGTCAGGCCTGATCCTCCTCGTAGAACACGCAATCGTGGTACTGCCCGGTCAGGCACAGATCGGTGACGTATCCCGGGTCGAGATGGACGCCGCCGCGCAGATCACAGCGGGCCACGTTGCCCTCCTGGCGGATGAGGGTCCGCAGGACCGGCAGCGCTTCCGACGGGACCCGCCCGCCGCCTTCCTGGGTCACGAAGAACCGCGGGCAGGAATGCCGTCGCGCCCTGGTGTAGCCCAGTGGCTGGCCGCGCCGACCGACATGGATCGCCAACGGTTCGGCGGTACTGGCGAATCGCTTCTCGGCGATGGCGCAGCGGCCAGGGGCGCAGTCGGTGTCGTTGTGGCAGCAGGCGCGCGCCGGCCCGAGGCCGCCGACCGCCCATAGCTCCCAGCACGGCCGGCGCAGGATGAATGCCGGGCAGCGGTAGCGGATGGTCAGGTCGCAGTTCTCGACCTCCCAGCACATGGCCCGTCGGTCCGTGGAACGACGGTCGGGGGTGGCCTCGCCGGGTACCGCCCGCCGATCGGTCCCCGAGCGGCGTTCGGGGCGAATGACGATTGGACGGGGAGGCGAGGGATCGGCCATGGGTGCGCCCCGTTAGAGGTACGGGGCCAGTCGGTCCTCCATCACCTGCTGGGGCATGAAGCCCACCAGTCGGGTGGCCTCGCGGCCGTCCTTGAACAGGACCAGGGTCGGGATGCTGAAGATCGAGTAGCGCATGGCCAGCTGCTGATTCTCATCGGTATTGACCTTGGCGGTGCTCAACTTGTCGGCATTGGCCTCGGCGAGGCTCTCGACCACCGGCGAAACCAGGCGACATGGGCCGCACCACGGCGCCCAGAAGTCAACCAGCACAGGTTTGGAACTATTGAGGACCTCCGCATCGAAGGTCGATTCGTCAACGGTGACGGGCAAGGACATGAACGGGGCTCGCTCCTCTCCTCGAGGATGGGTTGATATCTAGGGACCGATCGTAGCACCGGGCGCCGCAGGCGCCCGACCGCTCAAGAACTCGCCGGTGTCGCGGTGGGAACCGGGGTGGGTTCGGGAGTGGGAATCGGCGTCGGGCTCGGCGTGGGACTCGGGGTCGGGCCAGACGACAGGACGATGTCCACCTGGCTGCCGACGGCGACATCGGTTCCCGCGCTGGGGCTCGAGCGGATGACGGTACCCTCGGGCAGATCGGAGGTCTCAGGGTCCACCCGGCCGAGCACCAGACCTGCCGTGGACAGCGTCGTTGCAGCCTCGGTTCTGGTCTGACCGAATAGGGTTGGCACCGGCACCGTCTCGGCGCCACTGCTGACCACCACTCGGACGGTGGTCCCCGGCGCGACCGGCTCGCCGGCCTCCGGATTGGTGGAGATGACGATGTCGTTCTCGACGGTGTCGCTGGCCTCGCGTGTCTCGATGAGCACCAGCTCGAGCGATGCTGCTTCGGAGCGCACGGCCACGATCTGGCTGCCGACCCAATTGGGTAGCGGGTCACCGGAGGCGGATGCGGTGGGGCTCGGTGAACCCGGTCCGAGCGAACCGAGGATGTTCGCGCCGAGGAAGCCAATGGACCCCAGCAGGAGGATCGCCAGGATCCCGAGCAGCCAGACCCACCAGGCGATTCCTGATTTCTGGGGCGGTTCGGCGGAGCCGTCTTCGGCAGAACCGGTCGGAGGCGGGATAATGACCGTGGGGTCGGCAACCGCCGCCGCGGGGACCACCGCCGCGGCCGCCATGGCTGGCGGGCTGTCCCAGGTACGGAGGGCGCTGGCCAGCGCTCCGGCGTCGGGGAAGCGCGCAGCGGGATCTCGAGCGAGGGCGCGCATGACCACTGCCTCGAGTGCCACCGGGACGACGACTCCCTGGGTCATCATGGCCGGCGGATCCTCGCTCAGGCGCTTCAGGGCGACCCCCGCAGCCGAGTCGCCGTCGAACGGACGATGGCCGGTGACCATCTCGTACAGCACGATGCCCAGCGAGTAGATATCCGACGCCGCCGTGACGGGCTCGCCGGCGGCCTGCTCCGGACTGAAGTAGTGGACCGAGCCGATGGTCGTGCCGGTCGCCGTCAGCGACGCCTCGCTCGCGGCACGGCTGATACCGAAGTCGGTCACCAGCACGTCACCGTCGGACGTGAGCAGGATGTTGCCCGGCTTGACGTCGCGATGGATCAGGCCCCGCCGATGCGCCGCATCGAGCGCGAGGGCTGCCCCGGCTCCGATGCGCGCGGCCTCGGCAGCGGGCAACTGGCCGCGATCGGCCAGGATCGAAGCAAGGTCGCGTCCGTCAACGAGCTG
>JAHFBB010000011.1 GCA_023250255.1 Chloroflexota bacterium
GACCCTGGTGTCGGTTGGCTACGCCAACGGCAAGATCGGGACGATTCAGCCGATTGCCGAGATTGGAGAAATCTGCCGTCGAGCGGGCGTGCTGTTCCACACCGATGCCATCCAGGCCGCGGCTCACCTGGACCTTGACGTGGATTCGCTGCAGATTGACCTCCTGAGCCTGGCATCGCACAAGCTGGAAGGGCCCAAGGGGTCGGGTGCCCTGTTCGTCAGGCAGGGAACGGCCCTGCTGCCCCAGCAACAGGGCGGATCGCAGGAGCGTCAGCGTCGCGCAGGGACCGAGGACGTTGCCTCGGTGGTCGGCCTGGCGGAAGCCCTTCGCCTGGCCCAGGGCGATGCCGACCTGCGTGACGCGGAACACGCTCGACAGCGCGCCCTGTCGGCAACGCTGTTCACCGCGTTGGGCACGCTCGGTGGTGGTGAGCGCAGCGGCCACCCGCGGGAGCGGGTGGGGGGGATTGCCTCGTGGCTATTCGATGACCTCAACGGCGATGACCTGGTGGCCTCGGCCGATCTCGACGGTCTGGCGGTTTCCACCGGCAGCGCCTGCACCTCCGGTTCCACTGAACCGAGCCATGTCCTGCTGGCCGTTGGACTGACGCCCGACCAGGCGCGCGGATCGCTGCGGATCAGCCTGGGCCGGACGACCACCGCGGAGGAAGTGGCCACAGCCGTGGCCATCCTCGAGCGCTGTGTCGGCCGGTTGCGAGAGGCCACACCGACACCGGTGACCCGTGAGGACCGCCTGCCCGCCCCCGCGGGCGCCTGATGGGCAGGCTGGTGGCCGCCATGAGCGGCGGGGTGGACTCGTCGGTTGCGGCAGCCCTGGTGGTGAGTGAGGCCGCCCGAACGGGTGGCGAAGTCGTCGGGGTCTGGATGCGCACCCACCCCGATCTCGGCGAAGGCTGGGAATCCTCCCGCTCATGCTGCTCGGCCGAGGCGGCCGATGACGCCCGCCGGGTGGCCGCCGCCCTGGACATCCCGTTCTACATCCTCAACGTCGAGGAGGACTTCCAGCGCGATGTCATTGACGCGTTTGCCAACGACTACCTGGCGGGAATGACGCCCAATCCCTGCCAGGCCTGCAACCAATACGTCAAGTTCGACCTGCTCCTCCGCCGCGGCCGCGCGGCGTACGACGCAGACGCCATGGTCACCGGTCACTACGCCCGAACCGAGTTCCGCGACGGTCGTTGGCGGTTGTTGCGGGCGGCGGATGCCGACAAGGACCAGACCTACTTCCTGTGGGTCCTGGGTCAGGAACAGTTGGCGAGGACGCGCTTCCCGTTGGGCGAGATGACCAAGCCCCAGGTCCGGGCCACCGCCCGCGAACTGGGCCTGGCCACCGCCGACAAGCCCGAATCGCAGGAGATCTGCTTCGTCCCGGCGGGGGACTACCGCGCGCTCCTGGCGGAACAGCGCGGCTACGCCGGAACGGCGGGAGCCGTGGTGGATACCGAAGGCACCCGATTGGGCAGCCACACCGGGTTCGCCCACTACACGGTGGGACAACGCAAGGGCCTGGGCGCCCTGGCCAACGAGCCGCGCTACGTCCGGGAGGTCCGACCCGAACGGAACGAGGTGGTGGTCGGCTCCCGGGCCGACCTGGAGTCGAGCTCGTTCATCGTCGAGCAGCGCCGGTTCGTGGCAGGTGTGCCGCCTGCTGAACGATTCTCCGCGCAGGTTCGCATCCGTCACCGTGGCGCCGAAGTTCCCGCGGAGGTCACCCTCATCGGGGCAGACCGGTTCCTGGTCGAGACCGAATCCCCGGTTTGGGCCGCGGCGCCGGGCCAGGCAGCGGTGCTGTACGACGGGGCCGAATGCCTTGGGGGCGGCCGGATCGCACGGAACTGATGCTGCCCGCCTGGTGGATCTGGGCGGTCGCGTCGGCGGTGGCCAACCTGGCCGTCCTGGTGCTCATCCGCGGCCGCTGGACACGTCGGGTGGCCTGGCTGGCGCTGGCGAGCATGGGGGGAACGGTGGCTGGCAACCTGGTGGCCGGCCGAATCGGGCTCGAGATCCTGACCATCGGCGGCTTCCACCTCGTCGCGGCAACCATCGGTGCCCAGCTGGCGATGTGGGTGCTCATCCTGTTGGCCGCTGCGGCTCCCGCGCGCCGGTCGCCCGCTGCGACCCCGCCGGAAGTGGGGCAGGACGAGGTTCCGCCCGACCGGTAGACTGTGGGGCCACCAGGCACGCGAGGACAATCACTCTCATGAAGGATTCCGGGTTCGGCAGTTTTCTTGCCGGCGTGATCATCGGCGGCTTGATCGGTACCGCCATTGGTCTCCTGCTGGCACCAGAATCAGGCGAAGAGCTTCGCGAACACGTCTCTGACTTTGTCGACGAGAAGAAGTCGGCCATGGGAGAAGCGGTCAGCGAGGGCAAGGCGGCAGCCGAGCAGGCTCGGGCGACCATGATGTCCGCCCTCCAGAAGGATGCCCTGACCGAGGCCGCCGAGGCCGTTGAGGGCAGCGCCTCCTAGTCCGACACCGGTCAGCCAACCTGAATCTTGAGCAAACTGGGAGCCGGCACGGCCGGCTCCCGCCGCGTATGGCGGGGAGATGGGCGCCCAGATGAGTATTCGATCGGCAGCGGAACTGCGGGAGCGATTCCAGAGCTTCTTCGAGGAGCGCGGACACGCCCGAGTTCCGGCTGCCCCGTTGCTGGCCGGAGACGACCCGACCCTGCTGTTCACCAACTCGGGGATGGTCCAGTTCAAGCGCGTCCTGACCGGCGAGGAGACGCGCGATTACACCCGGGCCGTGGACAGCCAGCCGTGCCTGCGCGTGGCCGGCAAACACAACGATTTCGAGGAGGTCGGCCGCACGCCGCGCCACCAGACCCTGTTCGAGATGCTCGGCAACTGGAGTTTCGGCGACTACTTCAAGCGCGACGCCATCCTCTGGGCCTGGGAGTTCCTGACCGTGGAACTCGGGCTGGATCCGACACGCCTGGCGGCCACCGTCTATACCGATGACAACGAGGCCTACGACATCTGGACGACCGAGATCGGCCTGCCAGCGGATCGCGTGGTGCGCTACGGGAACATCGACGCCGGCGACGACCGCAACTTCTGGCAGATGGCCGATACCGGTCCCTGCGGACCGTGCAGCGAAATCCACTACGACCGGGGCGCCGAACTGAGCGAAGGGCCCGAATGCATACCGGATCATTCCGAGCACTGCCCGCGCTGGCTCGAATTCTGGAACCTGGTGTTCATGCAGTTCGACCGGGCCAGCGACGGCACGCTTTCACCGCTGCCATTCCAAAGCGTGGATACCGGCATGGGCCTCGAGCGGATGGCCACCATCCTGCAGGGGGTGGACAGCAACTACCAGACCGACCTGTTCATTCCGATCATCGCGCGCCTCGCTGCCCACCTCGGCCATGACCCGGACACGGTCGAGAGCGAACGATTCAGTTACCAGGTTGTTGCCGACCACTCGCGGGCGGCGACCTTTCTGCTGGCCGAGGGAGTCAAACCGTCGAACGAGGGTGCGGGGTACGTCCTGCGCCGGCTCATCCGACGCGCCGTGCGCCACGTTCGGCTGATGGGAATCAGCGAGCGGGTCCTCGGCGAGACCTGCGCCACGGTCATCGACCTGATGGGCGACGCCTACCCGCAACTCGAGCGCGATCACCCCCGGATCCTGGCCGAGGTGCAGGCCGAGGAGGCGAAGTTTCACCGAACCCTCGAGGCGGGCACCCAGCGACTGGCCGACCTGGTCGCCGCTGTCGGGGACGGTGGTGCCATCAGCGGGACCGATGCCTTCCGGCTGCATGACACCTTCGGCTTTCCCATCGACCTGACCGTCGAGATGGCCGCCGAAGCGAATGTCACCGTGGACCGGGACGGCTTCGAGACCGAGATGACCGCCCAACGCGACCGCTCGCGCGGAGCCCGCGCGGCACGCTTCAGCGCGGATCCATCGCTGACGGGGCTGGTCTCGGAGTTCATCGGCTACCCGAACCAGACCGCCGGCGAGGGGACCGTGCTGGCTATTGCCGGCGATGCCGACGCTGCCCAGGTCGTGCTCGATCGGAGCCCGTTCTACGCCGAGGGTGGGGGCCAGATCGGCGACCACGGGCGCCTGGTCGGGGAGCAGGGATCTCTCGAGGTGACCGACACCCAGCGCCATGGCGAGGCCATCGTTCACCTCGGGCTGCTGTCAGGGACCCTGTCCGCCGGCGAATCCGTGCGCGCGGAGGTCGATGGCGAACGGCGTTGGGGCGCTGCCCGCAACCACACCGCCACCCATCTACTCCACCGAGCCCTGCGCGACGTTCTCGGCGAGCAGGCCCGCCAGGCGGGCAGTTGGGTGGGGCCGGATGCGCTGCGCTTCGATTTCCCGGCGAGCGGCCCAACCTCACGCGATGACCTGCGGGCGGTCGAGCGCGCGGTGAACGCCCGGATCCGTGACGACCTGGTGGTGACCCCCGCCTGGATACCGTTCGAGGAGGCACAGGCCGCCGGCGCCGACATGTTCTTCGGTGAGAAGTACGCTCCCGAATCGGTGCGGATGGTCACCTGCGGCTCCTTCAGCCGCGAACTGTGCGGTGGGACCCACGTGGCGGCCACGGGGCAGATCGGCTCATTCCGCATTCTTGGCGAGGCGAGCATTGGTACCGGCCTGCGACGGATCGAAGCCGTGACCGGAGTGGCGGCGGACGAACTCGTCGCCGATCGCCTTGATGCACTCCACCGCACGGCCACCCTGCTGGGTGACCGCGAGGAGAACGTCCCGACACGGGTTGAGGTACTGCTGGCGCGCGTGAAAGGCGCCAACCGCGCCGCCCCGACATCCTCACTGGATGCCGCCGGCGCAATTCACGACGCCACCGAAGTTGGCGACGCCGCACTCATCGTCGGGCGCTATCCAGAAGCGGATGCCAGCGCGCTGCGACGATGGGTGGATGCCATCCGCACCTCCGCCGGCCGGTTCGTGGCGGTGGGCGCGGGGACCGCGGCGGATCAGGCGACCGTGGTCATTGCCGCCAGTCGCGACCTGACGGCCGAGGGCTTCGACGCAGTGCCCATCGCGCGGGCCGCGGCCGAACTGATCGGCGGCGGTGGAGGAGGCCGAGCGGACCTGGCGCAGGCCGGCGGCCGGAACCTGGCGGCCCTGGATGGAGCCCTGGCGGAGGCCAGCCGGCTCGCCCGCGAGGCCATCCTGGCACTCGAACCGGAGTGAGTCGGGTGCTGGGAATCGATCACGGGACACGCCGGATAGGCGTGGCGGTTGCCGACAGCGAAACGGCGCTGGCCTTCGAACGCCCGGCGCTGCGGGCCGGATCCCGTGCGGCGGATGTCGCGGCGGTCGCAGAGCTTGCGCGGACCGAGGGTGCCACCACGGTTGTCCTTGGCCTGCCACTGGACGAATCCGGCCTGGAGAACGACCAATCGGCGCCGGCGCGCGCCTTCGGTGACGCCCTGGCGGAGCGCGGGCTGAACGTGGTGTACGTCAACGAGCGGCTGACCAGCGTGGAGGCGCAGCGGCAGCTGAATCAGGCGGGGCGGAGGCCGAATGCGAAGAGCGGGGAGCTGGACTCGGCGGCGGCTCGCCTGATCCTGCAAGAATTCCTCGACCGGCGCATCGGCGCCCCCCGAATCGAGGAGCCCTGATGCACGAGCCCGGCCTGTCGCCCGCCGAGCAGGAAGAACGGCGCAACGCGCGGATCCGCAAATTGCGGTCCGATCGCGAGGCGAGCTCGCACAAGTCGCGCCGGCGGTTGCAGCCGGTGGTGTTCCTGTTCTGGCTGGCGGGGATCATCGCCCTTACCGGGATCCTCATCTTCATCGGTTTCCTGCTGTCCGCTCCGCGGCTGCTCGCCTGGGTCGAAGATCACCCGACCACCATCGACAATGGGATCGTCCTGAACTTTGTCGAGTGGTACTCCCCTGAATCACTGACCGATACGGCCGCCAGCACCGAGCATCGGCGAGTCAGCGTGGAAATTCCTCCGGGATCAACCGATTCAGAGATCGGGGAGCTCCTGCTGTGGCGCGGGGTCATCGACTCGCGCCTTCGCTTCCAGCATCACGTCTACCTGGCGAATCGGTCCGGCGCACTGCAGGCCGGACGCTACGACCTCTCGCCAAGTGCACCGCCGTCAGTGATCGTGGCCAGTCTCCGCCAGGAAGGCGCGCCGGAGGTCCAGATCACGCTCATCGAGGGATGGCGGCTGGAGCAGATCGTCGGCTACCTCGACCAGACCAGCCTGACCATGAACCTCGACGAGTTCGTCGAGTTGGTCATCCATCCCCCGGCTGATCTCATCGCCGCCCATCCGGTCCTGGCGGGGCTGCCGGAGGGTCGCACGCTGGAGGGATACCTGTTCCCCGACACCTATCGGCTGGAGGTCAACGCTTCCGCGCGCAGCATCATCGACCTGCTGGTGAACACCCTGGAGGTCCGGCTGACCCAGGAAATGCGCGATGCCATCACCGCTCGTGGTCTGACCATCGACCAGGCGCTGGTGGTGGCGTCCATCGTGGAGCGCGAGGCCGTGCTCGATTCCGAGCGGCCCCTGATCGCCGGCGTCTACCTCCATCGGCTGGAAACTCCCGGCTGGCGCCTCGATGCCGACCCGACCCTGCAATACGGGATCGACTCGGGCGACTACGCGGGCTTCCCGCACAGCGAGTGGCGGAACTTGGACTGGTGGCGCCAGCTGACCAGTGGCGGGGCCGACGTCGTGCTTGCCGAGGCGTACGCCGGCTTCCAGACCTATCAGCACACCGGGCTGCCGCCCTGGCCGATTGCCGCGCCGCGCCTGGCGACCCTCCAAGCGGTGGCCTTGCCCGACATGAGCGCCGGCTACTTCTTCTTCGTGGCCGCCTGTCCCGACGGGGTTCGTGACGGGTCGCACCGGTTTGCGGTCACCCTGGCCGAACACGAGGCGAACATCGCCCAGATGAATGCGGAGTGCCCGTGATGGGCCAGCCCGAACGCCTGGCCCGCGCGCGGGCCATCCTGGACGCCGAAGGCCTGGATGGGCTGATCTTCTCCCGGGGCGCCTTCAAGCGCTGGCTGGCGGGCTTCGCCCTGGCCGATCCGGACGATCCGTCTCACGGCTACGCCGGCACGCTGGTGCTCACCCGCGGCGCCGCGCTCGTGCTGGCCGACAGCCGATATGTCGAGCAGGTCATCGCCGAGTGTCCGGGCTGGGAACTGGTGCACACCACCCGACCGGCCGCGCCGGAACTGGCGGACGTCCTGGCTCGTCTCGGCGTCCAGCGATGCGGTGCGGAGGCGGCCGTGCTCAGCCACTCCACCTGGACCGACCTCGCCGAAGCGGCACCCAACGTTGAGCTGATAGCGGTGGATTCCGCGCTGGCTGGGCTGCGGATCGTCAAGGATGAAACCGAGATCGCTGCCCTTGGTCGAGCCACGGCCGTGACCGATGCCTGCTTCGTGCACCTGCTCAACTGGATTGCCGTCGGGCGTCGCGAAGTCGAGATTGCCTGGGAGATCGAGCGCTTCTTCCGTGAGGCAGGCGCGGAGGGCCTCGCCTTCTCGACCATCGCCCTGGTTGGGCCTCGGGCCGCCATGCCCCACGGCGAACCATCCGACGAGCGGGTCGTGGCCGGGCAGGTGGTTCTGCTCGACTTCGGTGCGCGGGTGGATGGCTATCGGGCGGACATGACCCGTACCATCTTCGTTGGCGCACCCGACGATGAGTCGCGCCGGCTGTATGACCTGGTCCTGGGCGCCCAGCAGGCCGCCGAGGCTGCCGTTGGGCCGGGGGTCGCGGGAACCATCGTCCACGGTGCGGCGGTCGATCACATCGCCTCGGCCGGGGTCGAGCCATTCGGCCATGGCCTGGGCCATGGCATCGGTCTGCAGACCCATGAGGCGCCGTCGCTCAGCCGCGTCGGCTATCCGGGGCAGAGCGGTGGGACCCTGGAGGTAGGCATGGTCTTCACCATCGAGCCGGGCATCTATCAGCCCGGTCGGATCGGTATTCGGATCGAGGACGACTATCACCTGACAGCAGGCGGCCTCGTGCGGCTGACCCAATCGCCGAACCACCTCATCGCCATCTGACCAGCAGGAGCCTCAACGCAGCCATGATCAGCACCGGAGACATCAAGAAGGGGGTCATCATCGAACTGGACGGCCAGCTGATGAAGGTCCTCGACTGGACCCACATCAAGATGGCCCGCGGATCTGCCCAGGTCCGCATGAAGCTGCAGAACGTGCGCAAGGGCGACATCACCGAGCGCACCTTCCAGGCCGGAACGCGCTGGCCGCGCGCCCGGGTCGACCAGCGCCGGGTGCAGTACCTGTATTCCGACGGCGACTCATTCCACTTCATGGACACCGCGACCTACGATCAGTTCGCGGTCAGCGCAGCCCAACTGGGGGACGATGCGCTCTTCCTGAAGGAGAACACCGAGGCGTTCATCACCTCCCATGAAGGCGAGGTCCTCGGGGTGGACCTGCCGGTGTCGGTGGACCTGGTGGTCGCGGCAACCGAGCCAGGCTTTGCCGGCGACACCGCCACCGGCGCGCGCAAGGCGGCGACCCTGGAAACCGGGTTGGTGGTCCAGGTCCCGCTGTTCGTGAACGAAGGGGACACCCTGCGCATCGACACCCGCACCGGCGAGTACCAGACCCGAATCCAATGACGGCCACCGGCCCGGCTCCCGTCCTGCGGGTCACCGACCTCAACCGGCGGGTCCGAGCGCTGCTCGACGCGGATCGTGGTCTGGCCGATGTCTGGGTCGAGGGGGAGATCAGCCAGCCCGCCTTCCCGCCCTCGGGTCACTGCTTCTTCACCTTGAAGGACGCGTCGAGCCAGATCCGGGCCGTGCTGTTCCGCGAGGACCTCGAGCGATCCGTGGTCCGGCCGGCGCATGGCGCGCTGGTGGTCTGCCACGGCAGCGTCCGCGCCTACGAGGCACAGGGCATCTACCAGTTGTACGTCTCGTCCATCACGCCCGCCGGTGCCGGGGACCTGCACGCCCAGTACGAAGCGCTCCGTGCGCGCCTGGCGGCAGACGGCCTGTTCGACGAATCCCGCAAGCGCCCACTGCCGCGCTGGCCGCGGCGGATCGGGGTGGTGACCTCACCGGTGGGTGCGGTCTGGTCCGACATCGGCAACGTCATCCGCAGGCGGTACCCGATGGTCGAACTGGTCCTCTCGCCCAGCGGCGTATCCGGCGCCACGGCGGCGGAGGCCATCGTCCGGGCACTCCATCGGCTCTATGCCCAGCCGGATATCGACCTGATCATCGTCGCCCGCGGGGGCGGTTCGCTCGAGGACCTGTGGGGATTCAACGAGGAATCGGTCGTCCGGGCGATCGTCGAGGCGCCCATGCCGGTGGTGGTCGGCGTCGGCCACGAATCGGACGTGACCCTGGCCGATTTCGCCGCCGATATTCGGGCTCCCACCCCCAGCGCCGCCGCCGAAATGGCTGTGCCCGACGGCTCCCAGTTCCCCGCGATCCTCGCCCGCCTGGGCCTGCGGGCGACCGCGGCCATGACCGCTCGCAGCGAGGCGGCTCGCCGTGCCGTTCGCGAGGAAGGACGCGCCCTGACCGCCAACCGACCGGATCTGCCGGCGGCCCGACAACGTGCGGCTGAACTGGTGGATCGGGCCCAGCGCGCCGCCCTCGCCGGCACCGAGCGTCGGCGCGCAGCTGCGGGCGGCCTGCACGACGCGCTCCGGGCGCTCGGACCGCTGGCCACCCTCGAGCGCGGCTATGCTGTCGCCCGTCGCGCGAATGGCACCGTGGTTCGTGATCCAGCGGCAGTGGTGGCCGGCGAGGCGCTCGAGGTGATCGTTGCCGGCGGTCGTATCGACAGCCAGGTGATCGGCGGCACGCCGGGCGGGGTGGAGGAGTGGTTGGCATGACCGACGAACCAGATCTGACGACCCGACCGTTCGACGAACTGGTGGTCGAGCTCCAGAAGATCGTCCAGCGCCTCGAATCTGGGCAGGCCGGGCTCGAGGAGAGCATCGAGCTGTATCGCCAGGGACTCCGGCTGCACGCGGCCTGCGAGGAGCGGCTGCGTTCCGCAGAGTTGACCATCAGCGAACTGGGCCGTCGGGGCCTGGCCGGCGCCGAAGTCGAGGAATCCGCCGAACCGGGCGAATGACGGCGCGGGGTTGAAAACCGCCGATCTGCCTATACTCGGGGTGACTGTGTCCGCCAACCCGCCATACCCGCTGCTCGACGCGCTGGCCGGCCCGGCCGATCTGCGCGGCATGAACAGCGACCAGCTGAGCGAACTCGCCGCCGAACTTCGCGAGAAGATGATCCGCACGGTCCACGCCACCGGGGGACATCTCGCCTCGTCGCTCGGAGCGGTCGAGATCACCCTTGCGCTTCATCGGGTGATGGATTCCCCGCGTGATCGGATCGTCTGGGACACCGGCCATCAGGCCTATGCCCACAAGCTGCTCACCGGCCGGTTGGCTCGGTTCGCCACCCTCCGCCAGCTCGACGGCGTTGGCGGCTTCCCGCGGCGTTCCGAGAGCGAGCACGACGTGTTCGATGGTGGCCACGCCGGGACCGGGGTGTCGATCGCCGTGGGATTGGCGGCCGCCCGCGACCTCAAGCCGGCCAACGAGCCGGGGCGTCGCCAGAAGATCGCGGTCTGTGTCGGGGACGCCGCGCTGGGCAGCGGCCTGACACTCGAGGCACTCAACCACCTCGGACACGTTCGGACCCGCTTGCTGATCGTGCTCAATGACAACGAGATGAGCATCAGTCCGTCGGTTGGCGGACTGTCCACCCGACTGAACAAGCTCCGTCTGTCACGGGCCTACCAGGTCACCAAGACGACCACCGCCCGTGCCCTGTCGAGGGTGCCGGTCGTGGGCAAGCCGGTGTACAGCGCACTGGCCTTCACCAAGGAAGGCTTCAAGCGCTCGTGGGCCAAGGTTGGCTTCTTCGAGGACATGGGGATCACCTATATCGGCGTGCTGGATGGCCACGATCGCGAAGAGATGGAGGCGGCGTTCCGCGCCGCCTTCCGAATCGATCGACCGGTGCTCATCCATGTGAAGACGGTCAAGGGCCGTGGTTTCGGGCCGGCCGAACAGGACAGCGTGGCGTTCCACGGCGCGTCACTGCCGCCCATTGACCTGTGCCTGCTCGATCCCACCGAGGAGCCGCTCCACCCCGAATCCGGACCGGCGCATCGGCCAAAGAGCTACACCGCCACCTTCTCCGAGGAGCTCATCCGATTGGCAGCCGATGACCAGCGAATCGTGGCCATCACCGCCGGGATGCCCACCGGCACCGGGCTGACGAGGTTCCAGGCGAAATACCCGCACAGGTTCTTCGATGTCGGCATTGCCGAACAGCACGCGGTGACCGTGGCCACCGGCATGGCACTCGCCGGTTTGCGGCCGGTGGTATCGATCTATTCCACCTTTTCCCAGCGGGCGTTCGACCAGATCGTCCACGATGTGTGCCAGAACAACGTGCCCGTCGTGTTGATGATCGACCGTGCGGGCCTGGTCGGGGAGGACGGCACCAGCCACCAGGGCATGTTCACCCTGTCTGCCCAGCGCTCGATTCCGAACCTGGTGATTGGTTCGCCGCGGGACGAGCAGGAACTGCGCGACATGGTGGTGACC
>JAHFBB010000012.1 GCA_023250255.1 Chloroflexota bacterium
CGCCATAGTCGAGGACGGTCACCCGCTCGCTGACGCCCATGACGACCTTCATGTCGTGCTCGATCAGCAGGATGGTCAACTGGAGTTCCTGGCGGAGGCGGGCGATGAATTCGGTCATCTGGCGGGTCTCGCCTGGATTCATGCCGGCCGTTGGCTCGTCGAGCAGGAGCAACTTCGGTTCACTGGCCAGGGCACGGGCGACCTCCAGCCGGCGCTGGTCGCCATAGGGCAGGTTCTTGGCGATCTCGCCAGCTTGCCCCTGACGGAGGCCCACCAGTTCGAGCAACTCCAGGGCGCGTTCCCTGGCCGCGGCCTCCTCGCGCCGGATGCCGCCGAAGCGGGCAATTGCGCCGTAGAACTGGCCCCGCATCCGGACATGACGACCGACCAGCACGTTGTCCAAGACGCTCATTGCCGAGAACAGGCGAATGTTCTGGTACGTACGCGCCAGCCCCAGGGCGGTCACGTGATGCGGGGGCATGGCGGTCACGTCCACCCCGTCGAAGGTGATGGATCCGCTGGTCGGATGGAAGACGCCGCTCAACTGGTTGAAGAAGGTGGTCTTGCCGGCGCCGTTGGGACCGATGATGGCCACGATCGAATGGCGCGGGATGTCGAAGTCGATGTCACGGTTGGCGACGAGGCCTTCGAACGCCTTGGTCACCTTGTGCGCCTCGACCAACAACGGCCGCTCGGTCATCGTTGGCGTGGCTATCCGGGTCGCGGGGCCGGTCATCCGACCACCTCACCGGCCAGCGGGTCTCCGGCAACACCGCGCGGGCGATCGATTGGCTCCGGGTCCGGTCCGTGGGACTCCTGCAGCTCGGCGCGCCGCTGGGCATCGGGAACGAGCCCTTCGGGACGCAGGATCATGACCAACACCAGTACCGCGCCGTACACCAGCAGTCGGTACTCGGCGAATTCACGGAGCAGCTCGGGAAGCCCGATCAGGGCCAGCGCCCCGACGACCACGCCGGGAATGCTGCCCATCCCACCAAGCACCACCACCGCCAGCACGGTAATCGACACGATCAGGGTGAAGCCGCCGGGGACGACCGACAGGAGGTGGGTGGCGTAGATCGCACCGCCGACGCAGCCGACCGCCGCGCCCATGGCGAATGCCAGCAACTTGTAGTTGACAATGCTCACGCCGGTCGCCTGGGCCACGTCCTCGTCCTCGCGCATGGCATTCCAGGCACGCCCGGTTCGTGAATATTTGAGCCGATAGGCGACGAACGCGGCCAGCAGGCAGAAGCCGATGAGCGGGTAGTACGTCGCCAATGGTCCGCTGACCTCGCCCACGATGGGCAACGTGTACTGGCTCCCATCTCGGATCGGATCCATGTCGATCATGCTCGGCACGCTGAGAATGCCCGTCGGTCCACCGAGCCATGGCTTGAGGGCATCCGAGCCCAGGAGTACCCGGGCAATCTCGCCGAAGCCCAGGGTCACAATGGCCAGGTAGTCACCTCGCAACCGGAGAACCGGTGCGCCGATGAGCAACCCGACCCCGGCCGACAGCCCAATGACAATGGGCAGCGCGATCCAGAAGCTCAGGCCCCAGCCGAGAGCCGAGGTGGGCGAGGTCAGCAGAGCGGTGAAGTACGCGCCAACCGCGTAGAACGCGACGTAGCCCAGGTCCAGCAGGCCGGCATAGCCCACGACAATGTTCAGGCCCAGGCCGAGCAGAATGTAGAACCCGACCAGCACCAGCACCTGGGTCATGAACGACCCGGCGATGATTGGCAGGGTGTAGACGAACAGGATGACCACCAGCAGCGCTGCCCAGCGGACGGCCTTGCGGGTGGAAGGCGATGCCGCGGCCAGCTGCGTCCGGGTCTTGGCACGCGCATCGGGCCAGAACAGGGCACCGAGCGACCCGACCAGGAACACCACCGCCGCGCTGACCGGGGTCAGGCCGTGCGAGGTATACAGCCAGTTCTCGAAGTCGTGCCAGCCGAAATCCAGCAGTCGGGGGCGCAGGAACTGCTCCAGCATCGTCATCAGGACCACGGCCGCGAACCCACCAATGAGCGCCCGACGGGTCCGGGGTGGAGTGATCCGCACCAGCCCACCGATGAGCGCCATGACCAGCCCCAGCACAACGTACAGCGCCGACCCCGCGGTGCTGCCGAGGCCGAGTTCGGTAAAGGTCAGGTAGTCCAGTGTCTTTTGCGACAGGCGGTTGAACACGTCGCGGATGTCCGGCGACAGGGCGACCGCGGCGAGCAGGAAGCCGGCGAACAGCAGGCCGGCCGCCGCCCCAACCAGCACCGCGCTGCCCACCCGTCTGGTAAAGGGGCCGTCGCCCGAAGCGATGCGGTAGCCGGCGACGAGCGCGGGGATGAGCAGCATCATGCGCCCCAGGGTCAGGTAGCCGGTGATCACGTTGCGCTCGGCAAAAACCCCCACGATCCCGACCAGGACCAGGTAGATCATGGCGACTCCGGCGACCAGGCCGGTGAGGATGGCCGAGCGGAGATACCGGCCGTTCATCTACTTGCCCTCCGGTCGGCCAAGCAGGCCGTATGGGCGGAAGATCAGGACGAGGACCAGCACCGTGAAGGCAATAGCGTCTCGCAGCTGATTTGGAGACGGGACTCCCCAACCCTGGAGGAGCAGCACCGGCGCGACCGACTCAAGAATCCCGAGCATCAGCCCGCCCAGCATGGCGCCGAAGATATTGCCAATGCCGCCGAGAACGGCGGCGGTGAATGCCTTGATGCCGGGGATGAAGCCCATGGACCAGATGACCTGGTTGTAGACAATGGCGTACAGCACACCGGCGGCCCCAGCCAGCGCCCCGCCAACCGCGAAGGTGATGCTGATGATCCGGTCCACGTCGATGCCCATCAGCGAGGCGGTGTCCTTGTCCTCGCTGACAGCGCGCATGGCGCGGCCGGTACGTGTGCGATTCACGAACCACCACAGGACCGCCATCAGAATCACGGCCGATGCGATCACCAGCGCGTGGCCCTTGAGAACGGGAATGCCCAGGAGATCAATCCGACCTTCGAGCATTTCGAAGTGTGGGTAGGCCTTCACCCCGTCGCCGTAGAAACCGCGAGCGGTGTTGGAGATGAATAGCGACGCGCCGATGGCGGTAATCAGCGGCACCAGGCGGGGGGCCCGGCGCAGGGGCCGGTAGGCGATTCGCTCGAGCAGTACGGCCACCACCAGCGAGGTCACGGCACCCGCGGCGAGCATGACCACCAGCGCCACGATCGGGTTGGTGTCGAGAAATTCGCTGCTGGCCAGGTAGTCGCCGACAAAGAAGCCGGTGAATGCGCCGAACATGTACACGTCGCCATGGGCGAAGTTGATCATCAGCAGAACGCCGTAGACCAGGGTGTAGCCCAGGGCGATCAGGGCGTACAGGCTGCCCTGCGAGATTCCGTAGACAAACAGGTCACGCCAGTCGTCCGGGCTCAGCAAGCCGCCGTTGATCGTGTGGATGGCGCTGACGGTGACCCCCACCACGATGGCCAGGGCAATAACCGTCTGGATGATCCCGAGAGTCGAAAACCGGAAGGGGCGTCGCACGAAGTGCCGATCCTCCGAGGTTTGGGCTGCGCCGCCAAGAACGGCGTTCGCGGGAGTGTAGCGTCCGGATGCAAGAGAGCGGGTGGGCCGGAAGCCGGCCCACCCGCTCTGGGTGTTCGGGGGTAACCCAGTCGGTTAGGAAGCCGAGCGGGTGGTGTAGACCTCGGTATAGACCCCACCCTGGAGCTGAGCGATCGAGACTTCCTCGGAGCCACAGTCGCCGCCATTGCAGGTCAGCGTACCGGTCAGGCCGTCGTAGTCAGTCAGGGTCGCGAAATGCTCGACGATGAGGTTCTTCGCGAAGTAGCTCGTTCCGTCGGCGTCGTCACCAACCCAGGCAGCAACGATAGCGTCCATCAGGATGTTGTACGCGTCGTAGCCATGGGCGTGGTATGGAGCCAGCGGCTCAGTCGTCCCCTCGATCTCGAGGAGAGCAGGCAGGAAGTCATCGGTGTACCGCGAACCGAAACTCAGGTCCGGTCCGGAGAAGTACATGCCGATGTCCTCGGCGATGGTGCCAGCGGCAGCAATGAAGCCCGCGTCCTTCACACCGTCAGCGCCGAAGAAGATCGTGTCGGCCAGGGCCGGGACGTCCCGGGACTGAACGACCATGAGCGGACCCTCGGGGTCGAAGATGGGCATGAAGATCATGTCCGGAGCTTCGGCACCGATGGTGGTCAGGACTGCGTGGAAGTCGGTGTCGCCGACGCCGATGGCGTTCTGCGAGGTGGCGGTGCCACCACAGAACTCGGCGAAGTCGTCAACGAAGACCTGCTGCAGCTGCTCGGCGTACGGACTGCCGTCATGGACGGTAGCCGCGCTGGTCACGCCCAGCACCTCGCACGCGTACTTGGCCACGGCAGCGCCCTGGACCTTGTCGTTGTAGGCGGTTCGGAAGTAGTTCGGTCCGCCGTACTGCTCGTGATCCGGATTGGTCAGACCTGGGGCCGTGTTCGACGGCGAGACCATGACCAGACCCGCATTCGCGAGGACCGGCATGGCCGTCACAGCGGTTCGCGAGCAGGTGGTGCCCATCACGCCAAGGATGGCGGTATTGGCAACGATGGACTCGGCAGCCGTCTGGCCGCTGGCGGCGTCACCGCAGCCGGCGTCCTCGTGGAGAACTTCCACGTCACGGCCGAGAACCTGGCCGCGCTCTTCCTGCGCAACCTGGATGCCGAAGTTGGTGTCATTGCCCAGGAAGGCAACGTCACCGGAAATGGCCAAGGCGCTGGCAACAGTCAGCGGCTCGCCGGCGGGCACTTCAAAGCAGCCGCCTTCCAGGACCGCGCAGGCGGCCGATGGATCTTCGGCGAGCTGTGAAGCGCTCGGCTCCGAGCTCATCGCCGGACTCTCTCCTGGCGTGTTGTTACACGCTGCCAGGATGAAAAGGAACGTCAACGGAATGACGCTCCACTTCAGGGACTTGTGCATTCGGTTTCCTCCAACTCCTCACTCGGGTGCGACGCGTCGCACGGGCCCGGCAAGCGTGGCCGGCATGATACGGGCCGGGCCGTGAGGCGCGCAATAGCCGCCCCACCCTCAATGTTCCCTACTCCCTCCCTGGCGCGGGGGTTCACAACAGTCCACGTGGTATGCTCAGGTCAGCCCCAGGTTGTGGTCCGGACCGATTCCGACCACCTCCGCCCCCGCCGAGCCGCAGTCCAACTGTCGCCGCTCGCGACGCGGAGTCCCGTCCCGACACGCAGGTGTCGGTCCTGATGGCCAGGGCCATTTGATCACTGACAGGAGAATCACGTGAGTAAGAACGTCGCGATATTTGTCGACGTCGCCAACCTCTATTACGCCGCCCGCGGCCAGGACGTCGACGTTGACTACGTCGCCCTTCTCAAGCACGCCACCAAGGGTCGCGACCTCATCCGGGCGTACGCCTATTCGGGCCTTGATCCGGAGAACGACAACCAGAAGAAGTTCATCGACTTCCTCAACAAGAACGGCTACAAGGTCCTGACCAAGGACATCCGCAAGTTCACCGATGGCCGGGTGAAGGCCAACCTTGACATCGAGCTGGTGGTCGACCTGTTCAAGCTCGCCCAACGGATGGACATCGCGGTCATCGTTTCCGGCGACGGCGACTTTGCGCCGGCCATCCGCGCCCTCCAGGACCAGGGCGTCCGCTGCGAGGTCATCAGTTTCCGCCCGAACACCAGCTCCGACCTGATTGCCGTGGCCGACGAATTCATTGACGCCATGAAGCTGTCCATTGGTCGGGGCAAGGATTCGGCCCCCGCACCCACTGCCGAAATGCCGGCCAAGGAGGTCGTTCCCGAGTTCGGCTTCCGCGAGGCCGCCCCGCACATTGCCGCCGCCGCCAAGGCCGCGCTGCGCGGCGGAGATGGATCGCCGGCACGCACACGCGGTGGACGCAGCGAGTCGACCTCGCGTCGCGGAACGGGCCGGGGCGTCGCCGCCGCAACCGCCGCGGCTGCGAGCGGTCCGGCCATTCCGATCGAGACCGATGCGGACGGTGCTGTTGCCGGCGCGGATGCCGGAACTCATCGGCGTCGGCGACGCGGGGGTCGGGGACGCGGTCGCGGCCGGCAGACCGGCGACGTTGTCACCGGAACGGAGGCTCCGGAAGCTGGGACTGCCGAATGGCAGGAGTTCGGCAGCATCGACGACCTGAATGCGCTGGACACGGACAAGACCTACGAATTCGAAGAGGCCGACGCCGCCACCCTCGCCGAACTCGGCATCAGCCAGCCGGCAACCGAGCCCGCCGCACCGGCCACCAAGCCGCGCCGATCACGGACCAAGGCAAGCGCCGAGCCCGTCGCCGAGCCGGCAACCGAGCCTGCCGCACCGGCCGCCAAACCGCGCCGATCACGGACCAAGGCAAACGCCGAGCCCGTGGCCGAGCCGGCAGCCGAGCCTGCCGCACCGGCCGCCAAACCGCGCCGATCACGGACCAAGGCAACCGCCGAGCCCGTCGTCGAGCCGCCAACCACCGGCGAAGACGGCGAGGGCATCTGGCAGCGATTCACCTCGGGTCGCGCCACGACCCGCAGCAAGAAGCCGGCGACCGACTCCTAGTCCGCGGCCGGCCTGGGGGCTACTCCGTCTCCGACGGGGCAGCCTCCGGCAGTGCATCGGCCCGCTGGAACATCGAGCGCCACTCGTTGGCGTTGAGCGCGGCGTCTCGCGCCCGGATCGCGATATCGGCTCGAGTCGCCTCGCCCTTCTGGGGCGCCGTCAGCAGCGCAACAGCCGCGCCAGCAATGGCGCCCGCCACCAGTCCGAAGAAGAAGGCCGCCCAATGGCGGTCGGGTTCTCGACGACCGGTGATCCGGGTCGATGCCTCATTGATCAGTTCGCGCCCAACCGGCAGCGCGGCGCCGGCCGCGCCGTAGGCCAGCGTCCGGCGACGCCAGACATCGCGGACGGCGGGCTGGATGGAGGTTCGCCAGGTTCGGCGACCCCAGCGTGCGGCCTGACGGCCGTAGGTCCGGGCGGATCGTTCCGCATCTCGGCGGAGCGGGGCGCTGTCACGCCAGGCCTCACCGGCGCGGCTGGCCGTTTCCTCGGCGGCATCGGCCACGAGGGAGGCCAGTTCGCGTCCGCGCAGGGCCACCTGGTCCGGGACGTCGGATTCTGAGAAGCGGTCGAGCAGGGCGCGGATCTCGGCGCTGAGCGCTGCCCGCGAGCTGATTGAAGTGGTCATCGGTTGCCTCCTCCGCATTCACGGATTCGCAGGGCGGGTCTCGGTCGAGTGTAGGCCAGCGGACCGATTTCCGCAGTGCGGACCTTCGGTCGTGGTTGGCGCCCCGCCGACCGCGCGACCGACGCGCTGTCCGGTTGCCAACCGGCTGCGGCTGTGGTGTGCCCGACGGTCGGACGGGGCATCGGCCATGGTCCGCACCACGGGCTGCGCGGACCTTATCGCGCGCGTATCAGGATGGTCGACGGAGCCAACCTATACTCGGCAGGTGACTGAAGACGGGGCGAGTGGAGGTTTTCAGAGCATCGGTCAGACCCACGCGGAGACCCTGGTGCGCACGACGCTGGCGCCAGATCGCGGGACGGCCTCGCTGCTCATCCACGGTCCGACTGGCGCCGGCAAGGGCGCGTTCGCGACCGATGTCATCGCATTGCTGATGTGCGAGGCCACTGATCCCGGAGCACGCCCGTGCAACGAGTGCCGCAGTTGTCGCCTGGCGCGGGCGGGAACCCATCCGGACCTGGTCATCGGCTCACCCGGCGCCTGGCAAGAAGCCCGCAGCACCGGCGAAAGCACGGTGGCCGCCGCCCGGAGATGGCTGGCGGATGCGTCCGGTGCGCCGATATCGGGAACCCGGCGGGTGGTGCTGGTGGAGCAGCTTGAGCGCGCCGGCGAAGACATCCAGAACGTCCTGCTCAAGGCCCTCGAAGAGCCGACCCCCCGGCACCTGTACCTCCTCCTCAGCGACGAGCCATCCCGTCTGCTGCCCACCATTCGGTCCAGGGTCCAGTCGGTCCGCATCGGTCCGCTGCCCCGTGGCACGCTGGTGGCGCTGCTCATGGATCTCGACCGCCTGCCCGAGGAGCAAGCCCTGGCGCTCGCCCGTCTGTCGGGTGGACTGGCCGGGCGGGCACGGCGATTTGCCCAGCGGCCGGAGTGGCTGGATTGGCGTCGAACCACCCAGACCGAGTTGCTGGCCCTGTTGACCCGCGGCTGGGCGGACCGGATGGCCGCCGCCCGAGAGCTGATCGAGCAGGCAAGCCGCCTCACCCCTCGCTCCCCGACAGCCGACGTTGCGCCCGATGAGCCGGAGGCCGTCCGGGTTCCCGCCTCGGCCCAGCGGGCCGCTGCCCTGGCGGTGACCGATGCCTGGATCGACCTTGGCCGCGACCTGCTCGTGTCGGCGGCGGGGCATCCGGATCAGGCGGCCAGCCGCGAACTGTTCGCGGACCTCGAGCAGACCGGCAGGCGGATCGGGGCCCCCGCGCTGACTGCCGTCCTGGGAGTGCTGGATACGGTGCGCGACGGGATCGAATCCAACGCCAATCCGCGGCTCGCGCTCGAAGCGGCGATGCTGACCTGGCCACGCGTGGCGGTCGAACAGCCGTGAACTGGCGGGCGCTGGGCTGCGGACTGCTTGCCATTGTCGTGTTCGTGGCCATTGGCATTTCCGGCACGCTGATGGCACTCGAGCCCGCCGGCTGCCCGGCACAACTCCAATGGGTGGACCGTACCTACGTCGCGGTCGGCCCGCCCACTGATGAACCGGTGGTCGGGTCGGGTGATCCGGCCCCGCTGGGTACCACCCTGATCGGGGTGGCCGGCCGAACGGTCTTTGGTCCGGAAGGATCCACACCCTCGCCGAACGGTGGCGACCGCCCCGACGAGATCGCCCTCGATTGTGGCGACGGGACCTTCGTTACCTATCGCTGGACAGCAACGGAGTAGGGCTGTCCGGGAACAGATCCTGGTGGAGCGACAGCGCGAATCGATCGGTCATCCCCGACACGTAGTCCGCAGCCTGGACGACCAGGGGAGCATCGGTATCGCGGTACGAGCCCGGGATGGCATCGGCTCGGGCCAGGTGGTGGTCCATCAACTGGCGGAGGACCGATATCGCCTCCTCGTGCTGGGGGCGCGCCTCGGGCCGAACGTACACACGGGCAAACATGAAGTCGCGCAACTCGTCCATGGCGACAGCGGTCGGCCCGTCCATGGACACGCTTCCGAGCCGCACACTTTCCTCGATGACGGCAGTGATCAGCCGGTTGACCCAGTCGCGGCCCGGCGGCCCAAGGGCATTGGTCAGATGCGGGGGGAAGTCGCCAGGAATCAGAACACCTGCCCGCAGGGCATCGAGCGCATCGTGGGTGAGATAGGCAATCCGGTCGGCGAAGCGGACGCAGGCGGCCTCGGCGGTCACCGGCGGCGGCTGGACCTTCCAGGAATGGGCCCGGATGCCGTCGAGCACCTCCCACGACAGGTTGAGGTTTTCGAGGACGGTGAAGATGCGGACCGATTGCGCGGCATGGTGCCAACCCTCCGGCGGGAAATACGGCGATAACGCCTCTTCACCGGTATGGCCGAATGGGGTATGGCCGACGTCGTGGCCCAGGGCAATGGCCTCGGCCAGCGGCTCGTTCAGGGCGAGGGCGGCCGCCAGGCCGCGGGCGATCTGGCTGACCTGCAGGGTGTGCGTCAGCCGGGTGACGTAGTGGTCACCCTCGGGGTTCAGGAAGACCTGGGTCTTGTGTTTCAGCCGGCGAAAGGCCTTGGCGTGGATGATCCGGTCGCGATCCCGCTCGAATGAGGTCCGAAATTCATCGGGGTCCTCCGGTCGAGCGCGTCCCCGGCTGGTCACCGAGCGCGTGGCCATCGCGGACAGCCGGGACTCGTCGGCCTCTCGCGTCTCTCGGTCCCGGCGGATGAGGTTGGGCACCGACCGATGATGCCCCAGTTGGCGCACCACGGAGGGCGCCCAGGCGCGGGCGTTGCTTGCAACCTCCTCTCGCCAGGTACTAGCGTCCCAACCAGCCGTTGCATACCACACGTGAAAGGAGGCTCCCGTGCTGACACGGGTTGCGGATGGTGTTTTGGTCCACGAGAGCGAGTTCATGCAGAGCAACACCGTGGTCGTGCAGGGCAGGTCCGGCGTGTTGCTTATCGACCCCGGGATACGCCGCGACGAAATGGCCTGCCTGGCGAACGACCTTTCCGATTCGGGCCAGACCGTGGTGGCGGGCTTCTCGACGCATCCTCATTGGGATCACCTGCTCTGGCACGCCGGGCTCGGCGCGCCGCCCCGCTACGGCACAGTCCCCTGCGCGACTGCTGTCAGCAATCTCCTGTCGGACCCAGGTTGGAAGGCTCGTGTCGCGGGGGTGTTACCGCAGGACATCGCCGAGGAGATCCCGATGGACCTGTTCGGCCTCATCACCGGCCTGCCGGCCGAGACGGCCCAGATTCCCTGGGATGGCCCGCAGGTCGGGATCATCGAGCATCAAGCTCATGCCCCGGGCCATGCGGCGCTGTTGATCGAGGAGAGCGGCGTTCTGATCGCCGGCGACATGCTTTCCGATGTCCTGATCCCCATGCTCGACATGAAGGCCGCGGACCCGATCGAGGACTACCTCGCCGCGCTACGCCTGCTCGAGGGCGCGGCGGACGACATCGATGTCCTCATCCCCGGTCACGGGTCCGTTGCCGGAGCTGACCAGGTCCGCGCACGGATCGAACAGGATCACGCGTACGTGGATGCCCTAGGTGACGCCGGTGCTCTCGACGACCCGCGGGTCGGCCCGTCGGCCACGTTCGGCAAGGATTGGCTACCCGGCGTGCATGAGTGGCAACTCCAGCAGCTCGCCCAGGACAGAGAGACCGGCGGGACAGCCGGATAGCGATCGGTATGCACAGGTTGGAGTGGCGCGCCGGACAGGTGTCGGACCCGCACTAACAGCCTATAGCATGCCTATCGAGGGCCGCCACGAATGGCTCGCAGCGGCGAGGTGGCTGGCGTGATGGCCCGCCGCGGTTGGCGAGGAGCCAAGCTGATTCGAAGCGCTGGTCATTTACTGCGGCGCGACCTAGATGACTGACCGTTAGTCATTAGGGAGCAGCGGTTGTCGAGGACTCCACCCAGCGACCGCCAGGCGCGCCGCGAGATCCGCCGCCGTGGGCTCGTCGAGGCAGCCGTAGCCGTCTTCCTCGAGAAGGGCGTCAAGGCTGCCTCAGTCGACGACATCGTAAGGACTGCGGGTGTCGCGAAGGGCACGTTCTACCTGTACTTCGAGACGAAGGATGACGTCGTCAACGCCGTCGCGGAGCGCATGGTCGAAGACGTCGCCACGCGCGTCGAGGTGCTGGCGGCCGCCCCTGACCGCTCACCGATCGAGCGGCTGCTCTCCTTCGGCACCGAACTGAGCGCAATCGGCGGGGAGCCGTACGAGCTCGACCTGATCGAGGCGTTCCACCGCCCGGAGAACCGCGCCATCCATGACCAGATGGGCGACCGCGTCTTTACTAGGCTGGCACCGGCGATCGAGGCGATCG
>JAHFBB010000133.1 GCA_023250255.1 Chloroflexota bacterium
GGATGGTCCGGCTCATCTGGAACCGCCAGCACGTACTGACCCTTTCTGGCAGTGACAATCAGTCGGGGGAAGGAGAGGGAGAATTACCTTGATTCGGAAGTTCACGTTCGCTGCCACCCTGGTGACCGTGGCGCTGGTTCTGGCAGCCTGTGGCTCATCGGTCCCGAGCGGAGCCCTGGAGTCGGTGCCCGATGCCGAGGGCGAACTCAACCTGGTCGTCTGGGGCGGGTACGCCGACAAGAGCACAACCGACACGACCGATGACTGGGCACTCGGCTTCGAGGATGCCACTGGCTGCACGGTTAATGCCCAGCCGATGATCGACTCGGCCGATGGCGTCCACCTGCTGCAGAGCGGGCAATACGACGGCGGTTCGTTCTCCGGCGACGCCACCCTGCGGCTCATCGCTGGCGGTGATGTCGCTCCGGTAAACCTCGACCTCATACCGAACTACGCCGATGTCTTCGACACGTTGAAGGGTCAGCCGCATAACACCGTCGACGGCGTGCCGTACGGCGTGCCCCACGGGTTCGGCGCCAACGTGCTCCTGTACAACACCGATACCTTCGCCGACGCCCCGACCACCTGGGACTCGATCTGGGATCCCAACTCGCCGGCCGCGGGCAAGGTCAGCATCTACAACGGACCGATCTTCATCGCTGATGCCGCCCTACGGCTGAAGACGACGAACGACAACGAGTTCGGCGTCGATGATCCGTACCAGTTGAACGAGGAGCAGTTCGACGCCGCCGTGGCATTGCTCCAGGAGCAGAACGCCATCGTCGGCGAATACTGGGGTTACGCCACCGACCAGATCACCTCGTTCGGCGCGGGCGACATGCTCGCCGGATCGAGCTGGCAGTACATGGCCAACAACCTGCCGGATGCGCCGGTCGCCGCCACCAAGCCGGACGATTACGCGACCGGCTGGTCCGATACCTGGATGATCGCCACCGACGCCGCCCACCCGGGCTGCATGTACCGCTGGATGGACTGGATCATCTCGCCAGAGGTGAACGCCGAAGCGACGATCTGGTTCGGTGAGGCTCCGGTGTCGCAGGCCGCCTGCGATGCCGCCGAGGAGCTCTCGCCGGGTCACTGCGATTCCTACCACGCGACCGATGCCGCGTACTGGGAGGACGTCTGGTTCTGGAGCACGCCTCGCGAGGACTGCAACGACACCGACGAGGCAACGACCTGCAAGTCGTTTGAGGACTGGATCAACGCCTGGCTGGAGATCACCGGCGCCTGATCGCCGGGGCTCTCCGATCCTGAACTGACCGACTCCCCGGAGGCCGCCTCCGGGGAGTCGCATCTCTCCCGTCTGGGGTGGGTGTCAACATATGACAGTGGCGATTGAGACGACGGCACCGTCGAGGGGCAGGCGACTGGCGACCTGGCTTCATGCCCGGCCTCGACTGCAATTGGCGCTGCTCCTTGGATTGCCGCTCGGCTTCTTCGTCGTGTTCTACCTCGGCTCGTTGATCGTCCTCTTCCTGAATGCCTTCTGGGAAGCCGACCCGTTCAGCGGCAAGATCACTCCGGCCTTCAGCCTGGACGCCTTCGTCACCCTCGTCACCGTCGATGTCTACCGGGTCATCGCTCTGCGGACGGTCGGGATGGCCCTGTTGGTCACCCTGACCTGCATCGTCATTGGATTCCCGGTTGCCTATTACATGGCCCGGATCGCCGCCCCGCGAACGAGGCGATTGCTGCTGGTGGCCATCCTCATGCCGCTGTGGGCGAGTTACCTGGTGAAGATCTACACGTGGCACACCATGCTCGGTGGGAATGGATTCATCGATTGGCTGCTGGAGCCTATCGGCCTGGGATCGCCCGGACTGACCTCGCTGGTCAGCAGTTGGATTGTCTTCACCTACCTCTGGCTGCCGTATATGGTGCTGCCCATCCACACCGGCCTCGAACGCATTCCCTCGTCCCTGCTTGAGGCCTCGGCCGACTTGGGCGCTCGCTCCGGGCGGACGTTCCGCCGGGTTGTCATCCCGCTGATCCTGCCCTCGATTGCCGCCGGCTCGATCTTCACCTTCTCGCTGACGCTCGGCGACTACATCACCCCGGACCTGATCTCGAATACCCTGTTCATCGGCAACGTCATCTATATCAACTCGAGCCTGGGCAACCTGCCCCTTGCCGCCGCCTACTCCATGCTGCCCGTGCTGATCATGGGCGGTTACCTGTTCATCGTTCGACGCCTCGGGGCGTTCGAGGCGCTGTGAGCGGCGGACGATGACCGAGTCCCTCCTCACCCGCCTCGTCCTCCGCCTGGCCACCGCAGGGGTGCTGGTGTTCATCTACACCCCGCTGGTGCTGGTGGCGGTCTATGCCTTCAACCCGACCATCGCCCAGACCTGGCCCCCTGAAGGATTCACTACCGAGTGGTTCGTGACTGCATTCCGCAACCCCGACGTGCTCGATGCCTTCTGGTCTTCGATCATTGCCGCTGCCTTCGCCACCGCCGTGGCGCTCGTGCTCGGAACGTTGGCCTCGCTTGCCGTCCAGCGTTTCGCCTTCTTCGGTCGCGAGACGGTGTCGCTGTTGCTCCTGCTACCAATCGCCCTCCCGGGCGTGGTCACCGGCATAGCCCTGAGCGCCACCTTCCAGACGCTCGACGTGCGATTCAGCCTGGCGACTGTGGTCCTGGGTCACGCCACCTTCTGTGTCGTCATCGCCTACAACAACGTCTTGGCCCGCCTCCGAAGGACGCCACGCTCCTTCGAGGAGGCGTCAGCCGACCTGGGCGCCGATACGTGGAAGACCTTCCGCTGGATCACCGTGCCCGCATTGCGGACGGCGCTCCTGGCCGGCGGACTGCTCGCTTTCGCGCTGTCGTTCGACGAGGTCATCGTGACGAACTTCACTGCCGGCCCGGCCACGGAGACAATCCCGCTGTTCATATTCCGGAGCATCCAGCGGCCGAACCAGCTGCCGGTGGTCAACGTGGTCGCGTTGGTGCTGGTGCTGCTGAGCGTGATCCCCGTCTATCTCGCCCAGCGGATCAGCGAGGACGCAGCCGGCGTGGCGCGTTAGCCGGCCAGGGAGCCATGCGCCCGATGGGCCGATCGACGTCATCGCGTTCGAGCTTGTTCGCGCCCGGGCCGACGGGTACGTAGCGCAGCCGATCAACTGGCTCACCGCCGATCAGGTGGCGGTCCACGATCTCCTCGGCATCGGCCGGGGTCACCGCCGCGTACCACACGCCGTCGGGGTAGATGACCACCATCGGTCCGTTGCCGCATTGGGAAAAGCAGCCCGAGTGGTTGATCCGGACGGTGTCGGCCAGACCGGCGTCACGGACCAGGGCCTTGAGCCGGGCGTGGACGCCGATGCCGTCGCCGTCGACCTCCGGGCACCAATCGCCGGATGTGCAGACGAAGACGTGGCGTTCATACGGTTCCATGACGACCGCGAGAGTACCCCTGTTCGGAGACCGAAGGTACGGGTGCCCCACAGCCCACCACAACGGCACTATCCGATCAGAAGCCGCGTCGACCCACTCCCTCCGAGCCGGCGCGGCCTCCTCCACACCATACCGGGCAACAAGGGACGTACGAGACAGATGATCAGCAACGAGGTAGGTCGGCTGCTCACCGCATCCGAAGTGGCCGAGATGCTGCACCTCCACGTCAACACCGTGAAGCGACTCGGTGACCGTGGCGAGATCCCGTTCTACCGGGTATGCAAGCGCGGCGATCGCCGGTTCCGCTACGACGACGTCCTGGACTTCCTGCGCCGCGCCAAGTAGCCACAGCCTGACACACCCGCCCCTCGCTGGGCGGGCCCCGCTCCCCGCCAGGGGGGCACGACCGCCGGGTGGCCGATCGCCCGGCGGTCGCTTTTGTGGACACTCCGGCATACTGTCGGCTCATGTCGACCGATCCCCGTGCGGCCCTGGCCGCTGCCCAGGCCGCCCTCGACCGCGCCGACCCGTCTTCCGCGCTGGCGCTCACCCGACCGCTGACCGCCGACCCGGACATCGAGGTTGCCGGGCCGGCCTGGCTGCTGACCGGAACCGCGAGTTATCGCCTGGATGACGAGGACGGGGCGCTGATCGGCTGGCAGGGGGCCGCCGACAGCGAATCCGCGATCGCCTGGCTTGGCTGGCGGTCGGTT
>JAHFBB010000134.1 GCA_023250255.1 Chloroflexota bacterium
TGCGCGCGCACGCTGACGGAGAGGCCGGCCAGCTCCAGGGTGCCCGGGCGGGACGTCTCGTTCCCCGGCGATGGACCGGTGGTCGACAGGCTGGTCATCGGTCCGGGAATGCCGCTTGAATGAACCGGGCCGCGAGCGTCATCAGCGCGAGGAACGAGAGAGGGACCACGACCGAATCCAGCATCGCCAGCCGCGGCGTCCGAAACCTGCCCCCGATCCCGTTGGCGAGCGCTCGCTGGATCAGCAGGGCGATGATCGCGAGCATGAGGATTGCCCCGTTCACATCGGCCATCAGGTTGTCCTGCTTCGCAGCCGGTACACGGACGCGTCCGGACCCGAATAGACGACATCGAACAGACCGGAGCCTCTGATGGTTGACTCGAACGCGGCCCACGTGGGAGCCGTCACTCCGTTCAGCAATTCCTCGAACGCGGCCTCACTCCTGGTGAGGATCACGAATGCCGCCGGGTGGCTGCCCCTGGTCAGGATCGTGAGCAACGACCCGAGATCCGCCCGGCCGCCGGTGATCGCCAGGTCCGATTGATAGTCATATGAGGTCACGTCCTTGTACCGCCACGGCAGGTTGCCGGTGGGAGCGAACAGGACGGAGCCAAGGGGGGCGGCGGCATACATCGCCTGGACTGCGCGAACCTCGTCGGGACGCATGATGTCCAATCGCTCATTGCCGTAGCGACTCAGGATGAATGCCGCGGTCAGAGCGCAGGCCGCCGCCAGCACGGCGATCACCCGGGCCCAGTTCGGGATGGCGCGCACCACCGCCGCGGCCGCGGCCGCGCACATGAACGCCACTGCCGGGAGCGCGAACATGAAGGCCCGCAGGGCCATTTCGCCGCCGTACGGGTTGAGGGCGATGAGCGGCCACGGCGCAGCGCCCACCACCGCGAGCAGGAGCTCGCGGTGGCCCAATCGCCATCGGCGGAGGAACCATGCCCCGGCGAACGCCAGCAGGACGCCGGTGTAGGCAAGCCGCAGGGCGACAACCAGCTGGTGGTCCGGGCTGCCGCTCACCCGGTTCGCGACCGTGGACGTCAGGTTGGAGCCGAGGCCACCCAGTGTCGCAAGCAGTTCGGACAGGTGGCCCGAGACAAACGGCCACGCCGCATAGCTCAGCCACCCGGTGATCATCGCGCCCGTGACGAGGACCCATGTCAACGACGTCAAGCGGCGGACGATCCAGAGTGCGCCCAGGGTCGCCACCAGCATGAACGGCGTGAGCTGGTGGCTGACGACGGTCGCCACAACCAGCAGGCAGCCCACGCCGACAAGGACGCCGCGCTGAACCGGCGTGGTTCGCGTCCCGGGTGCCGACCCCGCGGTCCCGGGCCGGCCCGCCGGTCGTCGAAACCATGTCAGAGCCATGGCCAGGATCGTGAGATAGAAGAAGTACGCGAGCGCCTGGGGCGAGAGGTATTCCTGGCCGATCCAGTTGGCCAGTGTGAAGAACAGCAGTGACAGCCAGAGGACCGTCCGGTCGCGCGTCAGGGAACGGACGATTGCCGCCAGCGGGAGCAGGTCCAGCACCGCGAAGAATCCGTGGGAGGGAACGGCCAGCCGTCGAAGGTCCACCCCTGCGGCCAGCTGCAGGAATGCCGCAAGATCGAAGAACCCTGGCCAGCTGAACCGTGCATCAAGGCCCGGGTCCACCCTGCCCGTGGTGGCCACGTAGTCTGCAAAACCCACGTGCAGCCACGTGACGGACAGCGCGGGCTGGCTCTCGAGAATGCTTCCGAGCGCATGCGAACCAATGGCAAAGGCAACCAGGTTGCCGGTCAGAAGCCAGTCCGGTGCATCCGTGAGCGCCCCCCAGACCACGCCGGCGGCCAGCAGGGCAAGCGCGAGAATCGTGACGGGCGACAGGACGGTGATGAGTCCCATGTCCCGGATTCGAGTCAGATCGACGTGCGCGAGGCTCGCCGACCAGGCCGCGAGCGCGACGAGGACCAGCGCGAGTTGCGCGGCTCGCAGGCGCAGGGAGCCGGTTCCTCTGACGGCGGCGACGACAGTGGCGGTCCGGTTGCGCCCGTCATCGCGGGCCAGCTGCCCGGCCCCGGCGACGGTCACTGCTCCGGTTCTGCCGGCTTGACCGCCGGCCGGACCTCGCCCTCGCGGCTGCCCAGCCCGTCCTCGGCCGCCGGCGACAGCCTGATCTCGCCTGGTGCGGCCTGGCGGCTGAGCTGCGTTGCGGCTGCCAGCGGCCCCACGACCGAAGCGAGGCCGGCGATGCGGTTGTCGGACCACGTCTGCACCGGGATCAGCCGATGGGCCAGAAGGCGCAAGCCCATCTCCACGAGGTTGCGCGCCGAATGCGCCACGTCCCGGGGAACCCCCGGCGCCGATGCGATTCCGATGCGGAGCTGGACGGCCTGTTCGGGGGCGGCGGCCCATCCGAGGAGCAGCCTGGATGCCTCCCACGCGCCGGCGGACGTCCCGAATGCGCAGTAGACGGCGTCGCCATCGGATCCCAGCAGTGTTCCCCCGTGCGCGCGCGCAAATTCATCTGCGGCGGCCCGGTAACGTCCGACGAGTCGCTGATATGCACCGCGTCCGCCGCGTGCTTCGAGCGTCCTGGACGCCACGATGTCGGAGGACATGATGTTCACCATGGACTCGCTTCCATCGTGGGCAGAGTCATTCAAACGGCGACGCATTCTGCGGGATCCTACCTGTTGATGCGATCCTGAGGCGTTCGACCATCCAAGGATGCGTTGCAGCGCGTCACCATCGGAATATCTGGTGCGGCGTTCTGACGTCGGCGATCGGTAGACTGCTGCGGAGGAAATGACAGTTCAGTGGGATGGTCGTACGAAGCTTCATGCCGGACCGCAGTACATTCGTCGCCCTGAACGCCGCCATTGGTAGCGTCGGGCTGATCGTCTCCCTGGTCCTCGCGATGCCACGCATCAGGACCCAGAACGGGGCGGACGAATCGGACTTCTACCCGCGGCAGAACCGGAGGATCACCAGCCGGGTCGTCGATGCGCTGGGTTCCGTGGTCCCCACTGCCCTGAGCCTGGGCACCGCTGCGTTGGTGGTGGCCGATCTCGTTGCACCTTCGCCCGCTCGCGACGCCCTGGCTGCCCTGGTTGTCGCCGGCGCGTTCATCTCGTCGATGGTCTCCATCGGCCCCGTCGGGTCACGGGATCCCCTCCACGTCGCCATCTTCTCGGCCAACATCGTCGCCTTCGGACTCGTGGCGTGGGTGTCGAGTTCGTTCGTGGTCCTGGCCGCCCTTCTCGTCGTGATCTGGGTCGCCGCCCTGTTCACGTTCAGCTGGCGCGTGGGGTCGGCCCTGGCCGGTCTCTCCCTGGTGGCCTGGCTGGCGGCCGTTGCGTACGGCACGATCTCGCTGGCGCCGCAGCCACCGCCGGACGGCCCGTACCTGGCCGCGGTCGGCGGAGCACTCGCGGCGGCCATCGCGGCCGGCCTGGAATTAACACGGCGGCGGCAACGCACCGTCCTGAGCCGCCTGGCGGTGGATCCCCTGACCAACCTCCACACGCGCCTTCAGTGGGAACTGGTCTTCTGGCGAGAGCTCACGCGCTCGCTGCGGTTCGGGCGCGCGCTCTCCATCCTCATGATCGACCTGGACGGCCTGAAAGCCGTGAACGACACGCTGGGTCACCAGCTGGGGGATCGCCTGCTCCAGGGAGTTGGCCGGGCCATCCAGAACAGCATCCGCGCGAGTGACTTCGCCGCCCGCTTCGGGGGAGACGAATTCGTGGTGATTCTCCCGGAAACCGGATCGACGGGCGCCGAGGTGATTGCCAACGTGGTCAGGCGGAAGGTTTCGGACGTCCGCATCCGCAGCGGCGGCCGCGAGGCCGCCGGATCGGCCTCCGTCGGCGTTGCCAGCTTCCCGGCCGACGGCTCAACGGCCGCAGACCTCGTCGCCCGCGCAGACGAACGGATGTACGCGGAGAAGACGCGGCGCAGGACCCAGCGTTGACGCCGGCGGGGCTCGTCGCCCCGCTCCGCCCGGCCGAAGGAGCCGCAGGTAGGCCCGGAGGCTGCCCTGCAATCAGCGGGCGTCAAGCTGCGTAAGGATCGCGCGTGGCGACCGTCATCGAGCCCGGCTGCGCGTCGAG
>JAHFBB010000135.1 GCA_023250255.1 Chloroflexota bacterium
CGCTGGAGGAATTCGCCGACATCGGGCCCACCTACCAGGAATTTGCCCAAGGTCGAGACGTCGCCCAGCGACACGCGCTCGCGAACGGCGCGGTACTCGGCGAGCTGGTCGCCATAGTTCCACGGACGCCACCAGCCGCCGAACCGATCCATCCGCGCGCCGGCAGCGAGGTGCTCCTCGTGTAACGCCGTCCGGCGGAACGCGTCGAGGTGGACGTCGGCCGCGGCCTCGCCCAGGGTGATCTGGCGCGACGCTGGTCGCGCGGTGAATGGGCCGGGCGTGTCGCCGGTCCGGGCGGCCACGAATGCCCGCAGGTGCGGCAGGCAGGCGCCCCCCTGACAGGTTCCCGTCCCGCACAGGGTCGCGCGCTTCAGCAACTCGACCTCGTGGAACCCGCGGTCCCACGCGCCTTCGAGATCCTCGACGGTCGTGCCGGCGCACGGACAGACGATGCCCGCGGTGGGTGCCGGCGGGAGCGGGAAGTCGTGCGCTGCTGACCCGACGACCGTCACCGCCTCGTCGCTCATGCGGGCCAGGACGTCGCGCGGTGCGTGGCCGAGGTTGACGATGAGCGTCTCGCAGGCCGTCCGCCGCTGAACGCCGTCGACTTCGGTAACAACCGCGGAGACCCGATCCTCGCCTTCGATCCGCATTACCCGGCCATCGATGTGGGTCGCGGCCATTCCCGTGAGCGGCTCGCCGATGACTACCGCATCCCGTAGTTCGACGCCGGCACCGGCGAGCTGGAGTGCGGCCCGCGCGGTGAACAACCCGGCGACTCGGTTCCCCGGGACGACCGGATGCAGCTCAGCGGAGCCGGTGGCGACCACCACTTGCTTGGCGCGCACGTGAAGCAGGGCGTTCTCGGCGGGCAGCCGGATGATGACCGTGGGGCCGGGGAAAATCCCCACAACCTCGTGCCCGAGGCCACCGTCCAACACGGCGACCTGTTCTCCGGCCGCTTCAGCTTGCGCAGCGGCCGCCCGCCCGGACGTACCGGCCCCGATGACCACGACCCCGGTCTCCATCCGACGCACCTCGCCCGAGCCTCGCGGCTGGACCGGGCGAGCCGCAGGATCCCAGGGCGGTGGGCCGTCGGACGGATGCCGCCGAACGGCCAAGCCGTCGCGGGCGGGAGTCAGGCAGGTCCGGACATAGGCCGCGCCATCCACCTCGCCGACGCAATTGCCGCAGTCGCCGGCTAGGCAGATCGTGCCGCCCCATGCCGGATGTTCTCCTGCGCGGAGGATGGCGACCGCCAGCGTGTCACCCGGTTCGAACGTGCGCGCGGTGCCATCGAGCAGGAATGACCCCATGGTCGGATGCTAGACGGCCGACCCGCCCTGGGTCGGATGATTCCGGCCTTGACCGCCGGTACAATCAGCGCCCCCATGACCACCACGCCGGACGTCCTTATTCGCGCGCGCGCCCTGACCAAGCAGTTCGGGGCGCTGACGGCGGTGGACGGCGTCGATTTCGACGTCCACGTCGGCGAGGCGTTCGGTTTCCTCGGCCCCAACGGCGCGGGCAAGACGAGCACCATGCGGATGATCGCCTGCTCCTCGCCCATGAGCAGTGGGGAACTGAGCGTCGTCGGGATGAACCCGACGAAGCAGGGAGCGCAGATCAAGGCGCGGCTGGGTGTCGTCCCGCAGATCGACAATCTCGACGCCGAGCTGACCGTCCTCGAAAACCTGCTGATGTACGCCCGCTACTTCGACATCCCTGGCGAATCAGCCCGCGCGCGCGCGGCTGAACTGCTCGACTTCGTCCAGTTGACCGACCGGGCCAATGACCAGGTCGAGCCGCTGTCGGGGGGCATGAAGCGCCGGTTGACCATTGCCCGTGCGCTGATCAACGAGCCGGAGCTCATTCTTCTCGACGAGCCCACCACCGGCCTCGATCCGCAGGCCCGGCACCTGGTCTGGGACCGGCTGTATCGGCTGAAGAGTCGCGGAGTGACCCTGGTCATCACTACCCATTACATGGATGAGGCCGAGCAGCTGTGCGACCGGCTGGTGGTCATGGACCACGCCAAGATCGTGGCCGAGGGTTCTCCGCGCGAACTCATCGAGCGATACAGCACCCGCGAGGTGCTCGAGTTGCGCTTGACCGATGCCACCCGCGCATCGCTCAACGGACGCCTGGACTCGGTGGCCGAGCGGGTGGAGGACCTGCCTGATCGGATCCTGCTGTACGCCGCCGATGGCGAGCAGGCGCTCGAGAAGATCCATGCCCAGCAGATCCCGATCGAGAGCGCCCTCGTTCGTCGGTCGACGCTCGAGGACGTCTTCCTGCGGCTCACCGGCCGAACCCTGATCGAATGACGGCAGGCACCTCGCCGCTGACCGCCCTGCGGGTTACCCAGCGCAACCTGCTCGTCTATCGCCGAACCTGGCGGGGCAGCGTGTTCGGCTCGTTCCTCACGCCGCTGCTGTACCTCGGTGCCCTGGGCGTGGGCCTCGGCTCGTTCATCGCCGCCCAGGACACCGACGCCCTCGGCGGGTTCACCTACCTCCAGTTCCTGGGTCCGGGCCTGCTGGCCAGCACCTGCATGCAGACCGCCAGCTTCGAAGCGACCTTCCCGATCATGGGCAAGATCAGTTGGCGTCGGAACTACGAGGCCATCCTGGCCACGCCGCTGCAGGTCCATCATCTCCTCTTCGGAGAAGCCGGCTGGATGACATTCCGGCTGACGAGCATCAGCACCGTCTTCCTGATCGTGCTGGTCATTTTCGGCATCCCGACCTCGCCATTGGCCCTGCTCGCCATTCCGGCGGCGATCCTCACCGGACTCGCGTTCTTCCTGGCGATCATGGCCTTCACCGCCACCCAGAAGAACGACGCTGGCTTCGCGGCGATCTTCCGGTTCGTGGTGAACCCGCTGTTCCTGTTCAGCGGAACCTTCTTCCCGGTCGACCGATTGCCCGATGGCCTGGAGTTCATCGCCTCCCTCACCCCGCTGTACCACGGGGTCGCGCTGGTGCGCGGGGTGGTCCTCGCGGGGCCAGACCTCGCGTCGTGGCCGGTCCACCTCGCGTACCTGGTTGTCTTCAGCAGTATCGCCGGCTTCCTGGCCTACACCACCCTCCGCCGACGGTTGGTGAAGTAGATGGCCGTCGTCGTCCGCCCCGCTGCCGCGCCGCCGCTCATTCCGGGCGCCATTGCCAGCTTCCTGCGCGCCCGACGGCTGGTCCAGCGCAACGCAATGGTCTATCGGCATACCTGGATCGTCATCGTCAGCGGCTTTTTCGAGCCGCTCTTCTACCTGCTGGGCATTGGCTACGGATTGGGGACCATCGTGGGCACCCTGCCGCTGCCGGATGGCCGGATCATTACCTATGCCGCGTTCGTGGCTCCCGCGCTACTCGCCCAGTCAACCATGAACGGCGCCATCAGCGAAACGATCTTCAACGTCTTCTTCAAGCTGAACTTCGAGAAGACTTATGACGCCATCCTGGCCACACCCTTGGGCATCACCGACATCGCCCTCGGCGAGCTGATGTGGGCGCTCATCCGGGCCACGATCTACGCGGCCGCGTTCGTGGCGGTCATGCTGGCCATGGGGCTGCTCATCAGCCCGTGGGCCATCCTCGCCCTGCCGGCCAGCCTGCTGGCCTCGATCGCCTTCTGTTCAGCCGGGTTGGAGGTGACGACCTACCTGCGGACCGTCCAGGACTTCGACTTGCCCTTCGGGCTGGTGATCATGCCCATGTTCCTGTTCAGTGGAACGTTCTTCCCGATCAGCGTCTATCCGCCGATCATCCAGATCGTGGTCCAGTTCACTCCCCTGTACCACGCCATTGCCATGCTGCGCGGCCTGACCATTGGCCTCGTGGACTGGACCATGCTGGTCCACGTGGGCTACCTGGTGGTGTTCGCCGCCATCGGCATGTTCGTCGCCCGCCGTCGGCTGGCGACCAAGCTCGTCAAATAGCCCGCACCGGCCTCACGGCGAACTGAAGAGCAGAGGCCATGCCCCGCGGAGGTAATCGAGCCCGCTGAGGACCGACAGCACGGCGGCGATCACCATCGTCACCAAGCCGAATGCCTGCCAATCGGCGGCCGATGCCACCGCTGTGCTGGCACCACCCTGG